>CAZTOS010000027.1:0-4795 GCA_964615185.1 uncultured Thermococci archaeon | reverse complement strand
GCTCAGTGGTGACCGCTTTCATCACCCTTCAGAAGGGCTTAGGCATCATCATCGCACATCTTTTTAAGCTCTCAATTCTTTTTAATTTTTGGTGATATGATGAGATTCGTCCCACTGATTATTGCCCGCCCTGAAGTTCAAATGGCAATTGACGAAGCAATAATGACGGCTCGCATAAAGGGTAAAGTCGAAGATACAGTTAGGTTGTATGTTTTCAAGCCAAGCTCAATAACCATCGGGAGATTTCAAAGCATTGAGCATGACGTTAACTTAGAAAAATGTCAGGAGCTTAACATCCCAGTTGTGAGGAGAATAACCGGCGGAGGAAGTGTTTTCCATGATGCCTACGGGGAAATAACTTACAGTGTTGTAGTTGGTGAGGATTTCCATCCAGATTTAAGAGATATATACAAAAGCTATCGCTTGTTAGCTTCCCCCTTGGTTGAAGCTTTGAAGGAACTTGGCATTAAGGCCGAGTTCTCTGGACTGAATGACATCATAGCAAATGGAAAGAAAATCAGCGGTTCTGCACAGACGAGAAGAAAGGGGGTAATTCTACAGCATGGAACTTTCATGTATGCAACGAGGCTTGACATCTTGGCATCGGTGCTGAAGGTCTCAAAGAAAAAGCTCGCCGATAAAGGAGTGAAGAGCATCTGGGAGAGGGTTACAACACTTGAGAGGGAGGGTATAAATCTCGGCAGAAATGATGCATATGACTTGTTGAGAGAAAAGTTTTTCGAAGAGTTTCCACTTGAAGAAGGTCAACTTACTGATTACGAGCTTGAATTAGCTGAAAAGCTCATTGAAGAGCGCTATGGGAGAGATGAGTGGAACTTTATGAAATAAAGAGGCATGTCCCATGAGAAAGCTCAAAATTTACATCCCGGGCATTAAATTTCCCTCAATTTCGCTCACCGGAAATTATTGCTCATTGAACTGTGCTCACTGCGGAAGACACTACTTAGAGGGGATGCTGAAGGTTACCCGCTCATCTTTAATTGAATACTGCAAAAGCCTTGAAAAGGAAGGCTGTGTTGGTTGTCTCCTCAGCGGAGGACTTGATAATCGGTTAAAAGTTCCGCTTGACAAGTTTGCTGAAGAAATAAAAGCCATCAAGAGAGAAACTAAGCTGAAGCTCAATGCCCATGTTGGTTTTATTGATGAGAAAGACTTGGAGTGGGTTAAATACGTTGATGTAGTCTCCCTTGATTTTGTCGGGGCTGATGAAGTGATAAAAAGGGTATACAAAATTGACAAGAATGTCAAAGATTATCTTAAAATTTTGGACATCTTAACAGAAAACGGCGTTAGAGTTGCACCGCATATAACCATTGGGCTCGACTTTGGAAAAATTTGGTGGGAGTATAAAGCAATAGATATGCTCGTTGAGTATCCAATAGATGTCCTCGTTTTGGACGTGCTGATCCCAACAAAGGGAACTGAGATGGAAAATGTTGAAAAACCAAGCGTTGAAGAGAGCTTGGAAGTTGTCAAGTATGCAAGGGAAAGGTTTGACGGAGAGCTGAGCATTGGGTGTATGCGCCCCCTTGGAAAATGGCGCTTAGAGTTCGACAAAGGTGCAATTTTAGCTGGAGTAGATAGAATAACAAATCCGCCAAGAAAAGTCATTGAATGGGCCAAAACCATAAGAGATGTTGAGATAATCTACGAATGCTGTGTGATATAGAAGGTGGAAAACATGCCCCACCTGGTTATCGAGCACCTTGAGGAGATAAGCGAGTGGCTCTGGCTTGAATACAAGCACGTAAGCGAATGGTGGAAAGATAGGCTGATTTTCACCAATGTTAGAGAAGATGAAAGAGAAAAGCTCGCAAAATTAGGAAGCGTTCTAACGGAGAGCGTCACAAAGTTCCCTTTTGATAGGTCAAAGATAATAGTCCTTGACCTGCAAGCTGAGGAAGAGCTTAAGCCCGAAGATATAGAAGAGGATACAATAATTGTTGTCGGAGGAATTTTAGGAGATGCAGTGCCGAGAGGAAGGACAAAAGAGTTCATAACTTTGAAGATGGAAGGTGTAAAAGTTAGGCACATCGGAAAGCCCCAGTACTCTATAGACGGTGCAGCGATAGTTGCAAAGCTAATTGCTGACGGCAAACACTTGGAAGAAATAGAGTATGAAGAAAATCCAACAATAAAGCTCGATGATTTCAGTGAAATCACTCTGCATTATGCCGTCCCAAAGCTGAATGGAAAGCTTTTGCTTACGCCGGGATTGATAGAGCTGCAGAAGAGGGAGCTTGGATACTTTGATTCTGATGAAGATGAAGAGCTAATTAAGTTCTTTGAGGGGAAGAGAGAACTCTGAGGTGTTAAAAAATTGAACGCTGGTTCGGGACTGTTAAAGAATGAACAAAGCGCTTCTATAATTCCAAAATCAAAGGTTCATTGTTAAGTAGCCCCCCGCTCTGAAGGGCAAGGCTTTCAAAAGAAAAATGTATGAGATTGAGGTCACTGATTTAAAGGATTTACAAAGGGGGCGCAGAATGCTAATGATCTGATCTCCTCTCCCCATGACCAATGACCGTTACCCCTGAAAGCTTTAAAAAGTCTGGAAGTATCAGTTTGTAAGGAGTCAATCGAAGAAAAATAATAAAATACCAGAAAGCTGAGATAATCGAGTTTGCTTGGATGCTTAACGCTTGAGAAGCAGGTGATTCAAATGCCCTCACTCCTGGTAGTTGGCATTCTTCCTCATGACTCTGGCAAAACAACGTTAGCGACGTCCCTAATTGAAGAGGCCGTAGAGAGGGGGATTGATGTTGGGGTTTCTAAACCCGTAAGTGGCTTTAATGGATGGTATCAATATGAATACTTAGCCAAGAGCATTGAACATCACGTTCTAATAGGGGAAGATGCTCACAAGCTCCACAAGTCGGCAAAAAGTTCAGAGCCAATAGAGATTGAAAGTCCTCTAACTGTTCTCCTTATTCCTCCCGATCCGGAAAAAGTCGGCTGGAGAAGCAGTACTTATACCGCAATCACCTACCAGCATCAGGTTGCCATAGTTAGGGTAAGTAGTATTGCCAATACAAAGCATTACTACATTCCTGAAAACATAAGAAGATTAACAAGGCCTCTCAGGAAGGAGGTTGAGAAGCTAATCTCTGTAGTCAACCCAGAATCGCTAAATATTAGGGATGTCGATAAATTGTTGGTGAAATCTCGGAAAAAAGCCGATGAGTGCTTGAACTACATCAAGCGGAACCATGAGCTTACGGTCATAGAGTCATACAATAATTTCGCAGCCCCAACTGCGGGATCCCTTGATTCTGATATAGTTATTGCAGTTGCTCCAAGTAAAGCGGCAATATTTAAGGGAGAAGATTATAAAAAAGCAGTAACAGTACTTTCAAGCCTAAAAGAGCCATGGAAGATTGTCACAGAAGATATATTGCCCCTTTTGCATCCAGAAAAAATCATGGAATTTGGGCCTGGAAAAGTTGAGAGGATCTTTGATATAGTTCTGAAAGTTTTGGGAGAACCTTAACTTATAATTTTTGAAGCCTCGCCGTTCATAGTGAGGCCAGTTCATAATTAAGAGTCCAAAAGCGGAAATTTCATGCATTGCACTTGCTCTCTCAAGTAATCAAAAATATGCATGCTATTAACTCCAGACTCACCCCCTGATGCAATGCAAAACACAACATGAAAATTCAGATAATCCTTTCTCACGCCTTGAAGGATGATAATAGACGTTTAATGAATATTCATGTGTAAAAAGTTATCGCTGGTGAGTTCTGCCCAACTCTGTATTGATACCAAACCCCATCACCTTTCAGGTAATAGTTTAGGTAAAGATAATTTCCACTGTGTGTTTGGAACCTTATGACCAGCTCGTGCCAGCCTTTTGATAAGTGCACTGGACTTGACATGACCCGAACATAAATGTTGTTTGCAAGGTACTGGATATTCCCAACATAATTCGCAACTTTCCCATCTCCGCTAAAATACACAGCCGCCACAATTTGCCCATCAATTTCAATTTCGGCTGCATTCGACCAGAGTTTTAGTTCTGTAATGCTCCACTTGGATTCGACATCTTCCTTCACATACATGTAACTACTTATAATCGTTATTGAGCCCGTTGGCACATTATGATGGGTAAAAACATTAGGAAGCCTATTAACTACTGTCTCATTAATCGGATTACTGCAATCCATAGCTCCCATAAGTTCTTCATGGCTTTTTATGAATCTAACACCCTGCCGCTCCCTGCATATTTTTTGTTGCATGCCATAAGTAGGAGATTTTGATGAGGTAGATGATGTGGACGACTCTGATAGATTAAAACTGGAAATTGCACTACCAGCGGTGCTTGCTGAACCCCCGTAAATACACCATCACAATTGCCATATTATTAATACTACAACAACTACAAGCAAATATTCAACAATCCCCTGTGCTTTTTTCGTTTTTCACACCCCCAGGGACTGCCTCAACACTTTACAGAGCTTTCATTCTAATGACAAGAAAACTGTACTCTCTAACTCCCTCATTACGCTGCAAGAGCTTAAAAGGTTTCTGCTCAAAATAGATGTTGAAGTTCTGCATTTTGATCACCTGAATGAGGTTTAACAGACCAAAATTTCAGTGAAGATATTATGCAGATAATCACCGAACAAAAACCCAGAACCTTAGACCTAAACACACCAAAACTTCCTGTCTTCCTATATCTGTTTAAAGTCCGCCTGTCCCGGATTTGGGTTAACAACAATTCCTTCCCTCAGAGCTTCCCTAACAATCCCAAGGCTTTTCTTCTTTCTCTCAAACT
>CAZTOS010000026.1:0-27371 GCA_964615185.1 uncultured Thermococci archaeon | reverse complement strand
TCAGGACAATATTCCAGAAAAGAAAACTGCAAAGACTCAAAAACAACAAAAACAAAAAAATAACGAGAACCGAAAATTATTCAACAAGCATCTTAAGCTTTCTCAGCACATCCTCTGGAGATTCCCCAAATATCAGCACCATTGCTTCCTTTCCCCAATCACCAAGGTGATATATTATATCTGGTCTTTCACTTAGTCTTTTTATTGCCCTTTCAATGCCCCAAGGAATTGTTGCACCTTCTTTAGCTTTTATCTCCTCTGGCTCTTCTCTTCTGTCATAGAATGAAACTTTAAATCCAATTTTTTGAGCTCTCTCAATTAAGCCTTTGCTGTACCTCAAATTAAGGGCACTTCTAATCTCTGGATAAAGCTCCATGAACTTTAGAACGGCTCTTGCTATGTGGCTTGATGCTCCGAATTCTACACTACCAACTGCTTTTACCGTGTTTCCAAATCTTACAATACGCCCCTTAACTCCAGCCACATCCTTAGGAGTTCTTGCATAAAGCCTTGGTAATGCATAAACAAAGTTCATGCCTACTTCTGGTACATGAGGCAAAATTCTGTCTCCAATTCTCTCAAGCTCCCTTACAGCTTTTGTTAGGCTTTCATAGACCCGCCATTTCTCCGCTGGGATTTCAATCCAAACATTTTGATTAACTGGACAGTGTCCTTTCCCAATTCTTGCACCATAAAAGATGCCCATCGTTATGAACTCTTTTGCAACCTCAATTGCTTCCTCTAAGTCCTTCCCTTTTGCTAAGTTTGCAGTTATCGCTGCTGAAAATGAGCACCCTGTCCCATGGGTGCAACCTTCAACAAAAGGAGCCCTGTATTCCCTAAACTTCCCATCATAATAAAGCACATCAACAGCTTCACCGAGGTTTAGGTGTCCCCCTTTTACTACTGCCGCTTTCGCTCCCAGCTCTTCAACAATAATCTTTGCCGCCTTTTTTGTATCCTCGAGAGTTTCAATTTTAATACCGCTCAGCTTTTCAGCTTCTGGCTTATTTGGCGTCACAACTGTTGCCAGGGGGATTATTTCCTTAATAAGAGCATCCATTGCATCTTCTCTCAAAAGAGGAGCTCCACTCTTAGCGATCATTACTGGATCAACTACAAGTGGGAATTCATACCTCTTCACAGTCTTTGCGACAGCCTTTATTATTTCAGCGTTACTCAGCATTCCTGTCTTAGCTGCATCAACTCCTATGTCGTCTGCAACTGCCTCAATCTGCTTTGCCACAACCTCTGGAGATACATCATAAATCGCTCTAACCTCTTGAGTGTTTTGAGCTGTGACTGATGTTATTGCCACTAAGCCATGAACTCCAAAGGCTGAAAAAGTTTTAAGATCAGCTTCAATGCCAGCGCCTCCCCCACTATCGCTCCCTGCTATCGTTAGAGCGGTTTTTACATACTTTCTGGCATTCACACTACTCACCTCTCAGATATTTATCAATTATCTTTCTCATTTCTTCAGTTGCCTTTTTCACATCCTCAGCACCAACTATGGCAGAAATAACCGCTATCCCATCAACACCAATTTCCAGAACTTTTCTAACATTTTCGTGATTTATTCCCCCTATCGCAACAACTGGAATTTTTACTGACTCAACTATCCTCTTCAATCCTTCTAAACCCAGAACTCTGGCATCCTTCTTTGTTTTTGTTGGAAAGACTGAGCCCGCACCAAGATAGTCAGCACCATCTTTTTCTGCCTTCAGAGCTTCCTCCAAACTGTAAACCGAGGCGCCTATAATTAAGTTTGGAGCAAGTTCTCTGGCTATAGAGACCGGCATGTCTTCTGGACCAAGCTGAACGCCATCTGCATCAACTGCCAGAGCCACATCAAGCCTGTCATCAACAAAAAACAATGCATCATATTCTTTTGTTATCTTTCTGAGCTCTTTTCCGACTTTGATCATCTCCCCAGTTGGTGCATTTTTAATCCTCATCTGTATTGCAGTTGCTCCTCCTTCCAGTGCGGCGTTCACAGTTTCTATCTCATCTCTAAGCCTTCTATCGGTGATGACATAAAGCCTAAGCCTTTTTCTAAGGTTCAACTTTCCTCACCTTTGCCCGTTCATTTATTAACTCTCCATCAATTCTATAGAGCCAGTCATAGAGCTTTACATGAAAGCTTCCTGGATATTTAGCTTCCTCATAAGCCTTCTCAGCTACGATTCCAAAGACTACCAATGCAGATACAGCAGCCCTTAGAGGTTCTTCAACAGCCGCAAAAGCGCCAGTTATTGCAGTGACCATGCACCCTGTCCCCGTAACTCTTCCCAGCATCTCATGTCCGTTATATATAGCATAAACTTCCCTACCATCACTCACATAATCAACGGGACCAGTAACAGCTACAACAGTGTTAAACTCCTTTGCTGCAATAAAAGCCAGCTCTTTAGCTTTGTCCTTTTCATATGCTGCCGAATCAACACCCCTTGTTTTTCCATGTTCACCAAGCAAAGCTGCTATTTCACCAAAATTGCCACGAAGGATCGTTATATCTCCTGTCTCAAGTAGTTTTAGAGCTGTTTCGGTTCTCAGCTTAGTAGCTCCAGCTCCAACTGGGTCGAGAATTATGGGCTTTTTCATCTCGCTGGCAATTTTAACAGCTTTTTTCATTGATGCAATCCAGTGCTCATCGAGGGTTCCAATATTAACCACAAGGGAATCCGCTATTCTCAGCATATCCTCAAGCTCATCTTTGGCATGTGACATTACGGGCGAAGCTCCAAGAGCTAAGAGAACGTTAGCGGTTGTGTTCATCACTACAAAATTTGTAATGTTCTGAACAAGCGGTTTTCTTTTTCTAACTTTTTCCAAAGCTTCAGCTATCCACTCCATGTTATCACCTCTCCACCAAGTAATAGAGAACGCTCACCAAAATGAAGGTTGGAATGCTTGAGCCAAGCTTAAAGCCAATATCGCTCAAAACTGGAATGTGAATCCCAAACAGCCCTTCAACTGCAAGCAGCATGTAGAACACAAATCCTAATGTCCAGATTGCCAAAGCTTTCGAATTATACCCAGCAAACTTCCCGTTTTCATCTAAGAGCTCCTCAGCGTTGTATCCCTTCTTGATGAGGAAATAGTCGGTTGTCATTATTGCAGTTAGGGATACAAATGCTCCTCCAATTAGCAAGAGAAAGCTTTCATACTGGTCCACTGGGAATACCAAAGCCAACAAAGTCCCCAATGCTCCAACAAGCAGAACTTGCTTTCTTGCATCTGCTCTTGGCGAGATATTCTTATAGGTTATTGCCGCTGAATAAACATCAAGGAAAGTTGTGGTCACTGTGGAAAATACTATTATTAGCATTGCAGGGATTCCAACTCCATATGCTACTATTATTCCAATTGGGTCGCTCTCTCCTATTGCCATGTTTGTCAGCGCTCCAACAAAGTAAAACAACGATGACGAGATAAAGTAACCTATGTATGTTCCCCAGAATGCTGAACCTTTGTCCTTAGCGAATCTTGAATAATCCGCTATAAGGGGTGCCCATGAAAGAGGCATTGCAATAACTAAGTCAAGAGCTAACATCGTTCCTATCTCCCCCGTTCCGGGCTTTGAGAGTAGTTCACTAAGCGGGAACTGCTTCAGCGTTACATAAGTTAGCCAGATGCTCAGCACAAGGAGCAAAGCTGCTGCCGCTTTTTCCAACTTATCCCAGTTCTTTGGCCCAATGTAAGTCCATGCAGTTACCAGGAGACCGAGAAGAACCACCCAAAGAGCATAACTTTCAAAACCAAAGTGCTTTGAGATGGCATTCATTGCATTTGCACCGACGATCAGCATTATTGCCGTCCAGCCTATGAGCTGGAGGTAGTTTAGAATCGAGGGCAGGATTGAGCCTTTTATTCCCAAAGCTCCTCTTGAAAGCACCATCGTTGGAACTCCGGTTTCTTCACCTTCAATCGCTATAAGTCCCATAATTGCATTGCCAATTAGGTGTCCGATGATGATTATGGCTATTGCCGCTCCTAACGAGAGAGCTGGAGTTAATAAGGCTCCAGCCCAGAACTCTGCAATGCTTATCCCAGCACCGAACCAGATTGCAAAGAGCGTTAAGAATGTAAAGGTTCTCTCAAATGTCGGTTTTATATCGTACCCACCATTCATAGTGCCCACCATCATAGGCTCTCCCCATACTATTTATAACTCTTTTGTAAAATTTTACAACTTGATTATACAAAGCCTTAAAAAGATACTATCCAAGTACTATATGCTGGATGACGAGCGGTTTCGGAACTGAGAAGTGATGATACCAGCTATCGCCGACAGCTCATTTCTTTTGTAAGATACAACACCAACAACACAAGAATAACAACCACAAAAATCTCTCCCACCAATTTTATCCTTGGTTTTCCATATCCCCCAAAGCTCCCACTCCGAACGTCCATTAAAAGAAGCAACATAGCGTAGTCCTCAGTGCAACCTCTATTTTGATAGTCTCCAGCAAGCTCACTCTCACATTTAAGGGAGCTGTAATTTCTCAAAAGCTCATCTATAGCTCTTGTTTCACCAGCAAGATAATACCATAGCAAAGCAGTTGCAGAGGGTCTTATGGAGTCGCTCCACCAGTCGTAATGTGGGTAAAGCTTAAAATTGTAGCATCCTTTGCCGCATTTTTGAATTTCAGCGCAGTCAACGCGCATATAACTTCTGTTTGTGAGCCTCTTGAAAAGAAATATATTCACCTCTGGCTCCCAACTAACTTCCTCTGGAACCGTGAAGTTCAGGCTTCCACTTATTGTAAAATTCTTTTCAAGCGCTTTAAACTTCAAGCTTCTGCTCAAGAGATAGTAAAAGGTTCCGTTTTCGGCTATTTGGCTCAAGTTGGTTCCTTTGAATAAGACGCTCAGAGAATAGTTTTCTTTTGAGTTCCAGAATAAGTCTGTCGAAATGTGGAGTGTGTAATCACCAGCAGGGGAAATCCTCGTTTTGTTCAGAATGGATACCATAAACCTAACGGCACTCTGATTAATCTCTAACCCTTCTTCTTTAATGAGCACCAGAGGAACCACTAAGCTTTCAAAAGGCTCTCTATGATAAAAGTGAACGCTTGGAAAGCCAAGTTGATAGAATGGAAAGTTGTACTTCCATTTGGGTGTTTCGTTTTCGAGGAGATATGCCAAATAATCTTTGTTAATCAAATTCTCAGGCTTAAGGTTTGAGTTTAGCCACTGCAAGGACTTTGATACGTTATATCCCAATCTATGGAGAAGTGCGACAGTATAAGCTGTGGCAACTAAGCTGGGCTTTTCTCTGAATCCCCACACTTTTTCAGCCTCTTCACAGCTCGAAAATCCCACTTTGGAAGAAGACACCGTATAAACATACGTCCAGTATGTGCCGTTCTTCATAGTTTTCAAGAGGTATTGAACTCCTTTCTTTATCACAGGAGAATTCTTAGGTTCGCCAGCATCTAAGAGCGCATACAAAATCAGAGCCGTTGAAGCGGCTTTAGAGCATGTCGTTATATAGCTATACTCAGGACACTTCTTGAATGAGAATCCGTAAAGACACGAGGGAAAGCCTTCAAACCCCTTTGGTCTCTCTGCATAATAATAAGCACCGCAGAAAGGAACACCGGACACGTCAAAAGTTATGATAGGTGGAAATGAGCCGTCATCTTCTTGAAGCGACTTCAGCCACTCAGCATACTTCGTAACAATCTCTCCCTCTGGAATACCAGACCTTGCGCCTGCTATTATCTCAAGGGAACGGACATAGATTGCGTAGCTAAGCTCAGGACTCTCAAATTCACTTTGAGCTTCGAGTTTTTGAATAACTTCCGTTTTAACTTCCTCAAAAGAGAAAGCTGCAGCTAAGGGTAGGAAGAGTAAAATTATCATGATAACTGAAAGCTTTTTCATGAAATTGAATTCGCTAAATACCTTAAAGTTTTTATGCTGAGAAGCCTTATAAACCCCCTGCCCAATTCAATTCTGGTGGTGAAATATGTTTGGAAAGCTTAAAGAAAAGTTAAGCTCATTTGTTGATAAGGTTGCTCAAACTGAAATAAAGGAAAAAGATGTTGAAGAGGCTCTGTGGGATTTAGAACTGGAGCTTTTAGAGGCAGATGTGGCATTAGAGGTCGTTGAAGAGCTAAAGGAAAAAATCAAACAGCAGCTGGTTGGTCAAAAAGTTAAGATTGGGACTGATAAGAAAAAGATTGTTGAAGACGCTGTAAGGAAAGCTGTTCTTGAAGTTCTCACACCTGAGAGAAAAATCGACCTCCTTGAGATGATAAAATCAAAGAAAGAGAAGCCCTTTGTCATAGTGTTTGTTGGGTTTAATGGCTCTGGAAAGACAACGACGATAGCTAAGCTCGCTCATTGGCTTAAGAAACATGGCTTAAGTGCAGTGATAGCGGCAAGCGATACATTTAGAGCTGGGGCAATTGAACAGGTGGAGGAGCATGCAAGGAGAGTTGGCGTTAAGGTAATCAAGCATCGCTATGGAGCCGATCCAGCGGCTGTGGCTTACGATGCAATCCAGCATGCAAAAGCGAGAAGCATTGATGTTGTTTTGATTGATACAGCTGGAAGAAACGAGCTGAACAGAAACCTTATGGATGAGATGAAAAAGATTGTTAGGGTTACAAAGCCCGACTTGGTAATCTTCGTTGGCGATGCCTTGGCAGGAAATGCCATAATTGAGCAGGCAAGGCAATTCAATGAGGCAGTGAGGGTTGAGGGGGTAATTCTTACAAAGCTTGATGCCGATGCAAGAGGGGGGGCAGCATTAAGTATAAGCCATGCAATTGGAGCACCGATACTCTTTGTAGGCGTTGGACAAAGTTATGATGATCTAAAAGAGTTTGATGAGAAATGGATGATTGAGAAAATCTTTGGAAACTAATGTAAAATTGGGTCAATGGTGAATCAGCCCCTAAGGTCGTCATCATCTCTCAGCAATCCGCCTTTTCATCACATTTTTAATTTTCACACAAGAGCTAAAAATATTATCGCTCCAACTATTCCACCAGCAAGGGTTGCAATGAAATTTGTACCGTTGTTATCAACGATACCCTTGTTCTCTAAAGTCGCCCCTACAATGCTATCAATGTTGCATCCGATAAATCCCCCAATTAAAGTAGCCAAGAGTACCTGCCATTTATATTGAGCTATTCCAGTTGCAATAACCCCAATAACCAGGGCGCCAACAAGTGCAAAAATTTCGCCCTGAAGTGAAATCGCTCCATTAGAACCAGGTTTTGCAGGTTTTAAGTTTGTGATCATTCTTGGCTTCTTTCCCAAGACCGTTCCAAGCTCACTTGCCAGAGTATCGGCATTTGCTGTAGCTATCGAAGCAAAAGTGGCCACCCATAAAAAGTCCTGTTGGAGGATATGCTCAAATATCATGAACATTCCAGCTGCTAATCCATTTCCCAAAACATTTTTCCAGCCTCTAATGCCATTTTTCTCTTGAGCAATTCCCATTCTCAGCTTTTCGGGATACCTATATCTTGTGGAAAACACTCCCATAACAACAAAAACAAGCAGTGCCAAAAAAGGATATACCCCACCAAAATATAGAATAAGCATGCCAAGAAACACAGCTACAACACTGCCCTTTTTGTCTAAAGCCTTGGAAATATAGGCTATCAACCCAAATATAATGAGAACCCCGAACTGGAGCATTGAGATCTCTGCCATTTATGTCACCATTTTTTGATGTTATTTTAAAGTCAAAAAAGGGTAAATAAAGTGCTTTATTATATTTTCCCTCGCTTATTGACGAAAAGTGGATAGGAAAAGAGCTAAAGGATTTCAAACTTAACGATCTCAGTGATAAACGTTATGTCCATTTTGTCAATTCCATCTATTTTCTTGGATATTTCATGTATTTTCTTTTCAATATCTTTCATATCCTTAGGAGCAACCAGATGGATCACGAGACTATGAGAACCAATAGCTCTTTCAATGATCTTAATGTCAGGATCATCCTTTAACCTCTCAATTATTTCGTCAACTGGAGCTGCAGGTTTAAGGGTGATACCCACTATGACATAAACATATCCTAATCTGTCAAAATCTGGTATTATAGTGTACTTTTTAATTACGCCCATTCTTTCAAGCTTTTCCAGCCTCCTTGAGATTCTCTGTCTTGTTGTTTTTAATTGCTCCGCAAGTTCCTTGTATGTGAGTCTTGAGTTCTTTGCTAAGAGATTAATAAGCTGCAGATCGATCTTATCTATTTTAGCCCTCATTAGTAGACACCTCAGTAGTTATACTCTCCTTTGTTTATAAAAATGTTTCGAATCTTATCCAATATACTAAATGTCCTCCAGAACACTGTGGAGCAAATTGTTATGTCAACCCCTCGTCACTTCGGAGTATATAGGGTAATATAGTGACTAAAAGTTACATGAAAGTATTAGTGGTAATGAGAGGATTAGGAAAGTAGTTCGAAACACACAATTCAAAGTAGTTAAGAATTGCTATCCAGTTTTATCGCGGCTCCGATATTTTGATATAGATGTAAAAAGAGCATTTTCAGCATCTATACCATAATAGTTTGCTATGCACAATAGAGCGAATAGCACATCTCCAATTTCCTCTTTCAAGTTCTCTATTTTTCCATTTCCCTTTATGTTTTCAAACTTGAGCATTTCTTCAGAGAGCTCCCCTAATTCCTCAACAAGTGCTGCGAGCATCTCAAATGGTGCCCAATATCCTCCAATTTCTTGAATCAGCTTGTCAACTTCTTTCTGCAGCTTGTTCATGATAGATCACCAAGAAAATATTGAAAATCAGCTAAACTCTGCCTCTAAGAGCTTAATGTACTTTCTGACTTCTTCTAAGTTCGTTCTGTAGAACTTTAATTTTCCTTCCCTTCTCTCACAAACAAGAGCCATATCCTTAAGAGAGCGAAGGTGATGACTTGTGAGGGTCTGATCTTTCTCAAGAGTCCGTGAGATCAAACAAACACACATCCATCTGTTTTTAACCATTTTGAGAATTTTATATCGAATTGGGTTTGAAATCAGCTTCAGGAATCTTAAAAGCTCCTCATTGGTCTCAATATTAACATCCTCATCGAGATCCATTATTTCACAACTTTGAAGACATCTCTTCACTGTTCTTTTCTGCTTTTCATTCAACTTTTCGATGAGATCTCGAATCTTCACACTGCATCACCCACGTACAGATTATTCTCATAACTCTTTATAAAATTTCATGTGAAATTCTTTTTGCTTAATTTATTTAGTTACCAAAATTATTAAAAACTTTTTATCAGTATATTAAAATTAGAAAGCTCGTAAAATGTGGGGGTGATAATTTGGATCCTTTAAGCGGATTTTTGGGGTCACTTATCTGGTGGCTGTTTTTCCTATATCTGCTACTGTGGCCCCAAATGCAATACAGACAGCTTCAGCTTATGAGAGCGAAGCTTCTTCAAAAACTATCCAGAAAGAGGAACTCAACTGTAATAACAATGATCCACAGACAAGAGAGCATTGGTCTCTTTGGAATACCCTTTTACAAGTTTCTCAGCATTGAAGATAGCGAGGAAATTTTAAGAGCTATAAGAATGGCTCCAAAAGATAAACCCATTGACCTCATAATTCACACTCCAGGAGGATTAGTTTTAGCGGCAACCCAAATAGCAAAAGCTCTAAAAGATCACCCAGCAGAAACCAGGGTCATTGTCCCTCACTATGCAATGAGCGGTGGAACTCTAATAGCCCTGGCAGCGGATAGGATAATAATGGATCCTCATGCAGTTCTTGGACCTGTTGATCCACAACTCGGACAATATCCAGCTCCAAGCATAGTTAGAGCAATTGAAAAGAAAGGTCCAGAAAAAGCTGATGATCAAACCTTAATTCTGGCTGATGTTGCAGAAAAAGCAATTAACCAAGTTAGGAACTTTGTTTACGAATTGCTTAAAGACAAATATGGAGATGAAAAAGCCAAAGAACTCGCCCAAATTCTCACAGAAGGCAGATGGACTCATGATTATCCAATAACTGTTGAAGAGGCACAAAAACTTGGTCTTCATATAAGTACTGACGTTCCAGAGGAAGTATACGAGCTGATGCAGCTTTATCCACAGCCAATGAAACAAAGAGGAACAGTTGAATTTATGCCATATCCAGTTAGACAAGAAAAGAAGTAGTCAATCAACAATTTCTATTTTTACCTCCTTTCCATCGCTTGTGTATGCTTTTACACTCCAGTTTTCAAATGGATATGCGATTATTATATGAATTCCACCAAACTTAGAAAAGAAGTGCAGATCCGCTTTTGAAGGTTTCCCATAGGGAGTGGGATGAGAATGTACAGTCCCTTTAATATTTTCATCATGGGGCAAAAGCCATGGATCAAAGAATATTGCGCGTTTTCCAAAGTGTCCTTTAGGTATAATCAACACTTCCTCAAATATGCCATCTATTTCTCTCAGGAACCCTCCAAATTCATTTGGATAAAAATCTCTTGCAAGCTGAAGGAGATACTCAAAGAGCTCTCTTCTAATCTTTACTTTCATTTTTTCCCCTCAGCATGTCAAGGGGAGTGTACAATGTAATCCCCTCTTTTCCTCTAACTAAATCGCACGCTTTATCAACCTCCTTCATGATTCCTTTCCAAAGATCTTCGTTTTGTATTTTGAAGCTCTCAAAAATAGACTTCAACTCTTCTTTTTTCCTAACTACTTCTGGATTTTCTCTTAGTTTCAGTGCATCTTGATCTTTAAGCTCTTTTCTTAATATATAGGTCCCAAGGAATGCCGCAGGGAATCTTGATAGTGGAAATGACAAAAACAATGCTGACCTCAGGGGGACTGTTTTATATGTCTGCATACTGTTTATTCCTTCTACAACCACGCCATATTTTTTGGGGATTGGTCTTGTTCTGGTTAGGAGCACCTTTTTACCCAACAGTCCTTTTTTAAGCTCCAGATAAATGTATCCATCTCTCACAAGCTTAGCCAATGTTGCTCCAACTATGGAATAGGCAACGTCATAAGCATTGTACCTTTTCTGCCATTCAAAATACTTAACCCCTTTCCTTATTGAGTTTGTCTCTCTTGCAAAATCCTCAAGAAACAGCAAGACCAATACACTTGGACTTAGCTCCATTTTAACCACAAATAAAGATAATTAAAGAGGAATATAAGAATTTCTACTTTACTCAAATACAGCAATTGCTTCAATTTCTATTTTTACACCCTTTGGAAGATTTGCCACCTCAACAACAGCTCTTGCAGGCTTTGAACGTCCAAAATATTCCTCATAAACTTTATTGAACTTTCCAAAATCTCCCATATCTCTTAGATACACTGTGACTTTAACTACATCATCAACCGTTGCCCCTGCTGCTTCAAGTATTGCTATGAGATTCTCAATTGCCTGTCTCGCTTGTTCTTCTATACCTCCATTTACAATCTCTCCACTTTCTGGATCAATAGGGATTTGCCCCGAGATAACTAAAAATTTATTCGGATTTTCAACAAGAATAGCCTGACTGTATGGACCTATTGGTTTGGGAGCATTTTCGGTAAAAATTATAACTTTCTTCATCCGCTTCACCTCAGGTTATAATGACATCTCAATACCAAAAATTTTGTGGTAGATAAAATAAAAGAGTCAGCGAAGCGAAGAATCCTCATCGCCTCTGCTCGGGTGTCCTCGGCATCATCATCCATAACTTCAACCTTTTTTCTCCAAGTATTTTTCAAGAGGTTTTGCCGGAACATCAAGGCTAAGCCCAACTTTTTCAAGCATCTTCCTCAGGGCATAAATCCTGGCATGCTCCTCAAATTCTGCAGATGCATATCTGTGGGCAGGGAAGTGGAGATACTTGTCAACGACAGTTTTTATTTCCACATCAGTTTTTGCTTTCTTAATTCCTTCAAACCATTTTTCAATGCCTTTAAGATCTATTTTTGCATAGAGTGGCAACTTTAATGTGACAGTTTCATTTATACTTGCCAGAAGTCTTGCAATATCTGCCAAATCTGTTTTCTCATCTATAATTAGCCTTTTTACAACTATCCAGCTGCCATATTTTGCTGTAAAGTTTATGTGATCTTCTTTATATGGTGGTGTGATTTTAAGCTCCTCTATAGGATCCTCGGGATAATAAACGTTAATTATCTTTGAAAGAGTTTCTCTGACGAGTAATGCTTTTGAAACATCTACTAACTGTTTCTTGAGCTTTTTATCACTCTCAAATACAATTTTTCCAATCTTTCTTGAAGTTTTAGGAGATTTCAGCACTTTTATAACTTCCCACAGCTCTCCTTTGGCAAGATCCTCAGCCAGAGTCATTACCGCGGCTACATCAACTACTCCAACTAAATACTCCGAAATTTTCATATTTACTGTGTTAGATATGCTTGCCAAAAAATGGGCAACATTATCTTCTTTCATTACCAGAAGCTTGTCCCCAACTCTCCAGTTTTTGTGTTGGGCAGTAAACATTACATGTTCCTCAATCTTCATTTTCACCACCTTCACTTTTTTGTAACCCCTCTATATTTTAGCTTTTCTTAACCTCATAAAAAAAGTTTATAAGATTGGCATAATCTAACCATTCATGAGAGAGAGAAAGAGGTCTTAGAAATGGATGGGGAAGAGAGAAAAGGGATTAAAATCGAAGCTTCTCAGAATTATGGGGAGAGGTTAGATTTAGGAATCGAATTTAAGACTACTGAGGAAATTAAAGTTCCAGATAAACTTATTGATCAGGTTATTGGTCAGGAACATGCAGTTGAAGTTATAAAAACTGCGGCAAAGCAGAAGAGACATGTCCTACTAATTGGTGAGCCGGGAACTGGAAAGTCAATGCTTGGACAGGCAATGGCTGAGCTTTTGCCAACAGAAGAACTGGAGGATATCTTGGTATTCCCAAATCCCGAAGACGAAAACATGCCACGAATAAAAACAGTTCCAGCATGTCAAGGTAAGAGAATAGTGGAAAAATACAGAGAAAAAGCAAAACATCAGGAAAACCTCAAGTCATATCTACTCCTCTTTGTGCTGTTTGTCGTCATGATAGCAGTTCTAATGGACCCAAGCCCTCAAACGCTTTTAATGGGTCTCTTCGTAGTGATAATCTCAATAATGGCAATTTCCAACTTGAGACTTAAGAATCAAGTTCTCGTTCCAAAACTTCTTGTTGACAATTGTGGAAAGAGAAAGGCACCATTTGTAGATGCCACTGGTGCACATGCTGGTGCATTGCTTGGAGATGTTAGACACGACCCGTTTCAGTGCTTTAGCGGTGAAGAGAACATTGTTATAAGGGAGAACAGCACTGAGAGAATAGTTAAGCTTAAAGACTTTGTGGAGAAAGCCTTAAAGGAGCCAAGCGGTTCCGGTAAGGACGGCGAAGTTGGGGTGATATATAAAGACTTTCGCAACGATAACATCGAGATACTCACCAGAACAGGGTTTGTTAAATTACTCTACGCCAATAAGCGTATTGGCAAGCAGGAAGTTTTCAAGATAGTGAATCTCGAAAAAGACTACTGGCTATTTGTTACTCCAGATCACAAGGTTTACACTTTGGATGGAATAAAAGAGGCCAAAGAAATTGGGAAGAATGACGAAATAATCCATGAGAAACTCATTGTACTGAGCGAGAAGGACATTGCAAGAACATATGCTGAGGAAGAGAAAGCAAAGCTTTACATGGAATGGGCAAGTGGTAGGGAAGTTAGAATAAAGAAGAGTACCCTCAGATGGTGGAGAAGGGGCTCCAAACCAGATTCCATCAAGATGATCAATGAGCTTAAGAGGCTTGGTCTTCTCCCGCTTTACAGTGACGATCCAAGACTGGAGAAGATTGCACTTATAATGGGTATCCTCTTTAGCGATGGTTGTATAGACAAAAACTTGAATACCTTGAGCTTCATATCAGGTGAAAGAGAAGCCGTTGAGAAATTTGTTGCTATCCTCAAAGAGCTGTTTGGTGAGTTCAGCTATCAAATAAAAGAGAACCGCAATGCCAAGGGAAGGAGCATTCTGTTCAGAACATGGGATAGGAGGATAATAAGGTTCTTTGTGGCTTTAGGAGCACCGGTAGGCAACAAAACAAGAACCAGATTGTCTCTTCCATGGTGGGTAAGACTGAAACCGTCGCTGTTCTTGGCGTTCTTTGATGGGTTCTACAGTGGAGATGGTTCAATACCAAAATTTGCCATATATAACGACGGCATAAAGTTCAACAACACCATGGAAGTTGCACAGCTTGCAGAAACGCTTGAGGACAAGATGCCTTTCTTTAAAGAAATAGCGTTTTATCTTGATGCTCTGGGGATAAAAGCAAAGGTAGAGGTGAACAATGCGAGGGGCAAGCATAAGATAAGGCTCCTCCTATCACAGTCGGTTGACAATGTTCTAACTTTTGCCAAGCTTGTTCCACTGACGCTCTCACCTAAGAAAAGGGAGAAACTCATTGAAGAAATTGAGAAATATCTCTCAAATCTTGAGGGCTCAAGGCATGAAAGCAGAAAAGATCAGCTAAGAAAAGAACTTGAAGAGGTAAAGTCTCTCAAAAAGCCAGCATTCATTGTACAGAAGAGAGATGTTGAGGTAACGTACAATGTTACAACAGAAACTGGAAACCTCCTGGCAAACGGTTTGCTGGTTAAAAACTCGGGTGGATTGGGAACACCAGCTCATGAGAGGGTAGAGCCAGGAATGATACACCGCGCTCACAAAGGAGTTCTGTTTATAGATGAGATTGCAACTCTCAGCATAAAGATGCAGCAGAGCCTTTTGACGGCAATGCAGGAAAAGAAATTCCCAATAACAGGACAGAGTGAGCTTTCAAGCGGTGCAATGGTTAGAACAGAGCCAGTACCATGTGACTTTGTATTGGTTGCCGCAGGAAACCTTGATACAGTTGAAAAAATGCATCCCGCATTAAGGTCAAGAATCAGGGGTTATGGTTACGAGGTATACATGAGAACTACAATGCCCGACACCTTAGAAAACAGGAAAAAATTAGTCCAGTTTGTAGCCCAAGAAGTGAAGAAAGATGGGAAAATCCCCCACTTTACCAAAGATGCCGTTGAGGAGATAGTTAGAGAAGCTCAGAAGAGAGCTGGAAGAAAAGGACATTTAACACTAAGGCTTAGAGACCTGGGCGGTGTTGTTAGGGCGGCAGGAGATATAGCAATTAGAGAAGGGGCAAAATACGTAACAAGGGAACACGTGCTTAAAGCCCTCCAGCTTGCAAAGCCTCTTGAAAAACAGCTTGCAGACTGGTATATTGAGAGGAAGAAGGAGTATCAGGTTATCAAAGTTGAAGGTGGGGAGATTGGTAGAGTGAACGGCTTAGCCGTCATTGGAGAACAGAGTGGCATTGTGTTGCCAATTGAAGCTGTTGTTGCTCCTGCAGCAAGCAGGGAAGAAGGGAAGATAATAGTTACTGGCAAGCTTGGTGAAATTGCAAAGGAAGCTGTTCAAAATGTCTCCGCCATCATCAAGCGCTATAAAGGCGAAGACATAAGCAACTACGATATTCACGTCCAGTTCTTGCAAACCTACGAAGGTGTTGAAGGTGACTCTGCAAGCATAAGCGTTGCAACGGCAGTCATATCAGCTCTGGAGGAAGTTCCAGTTAAGCAAAGTGTTGCAATGACTGGCTCTTTGAGCGTTAGAGGAGAAGTGCTGCCTGTGGGTGGTGTAACTCCAAAGATTGAGGCAGCAATTGAGGCAGGGATAAAGCAAGTTATAATCCCAAAGGCAAATGAGAAGGATGTCTTTCTAAGTCCAGACAAAGCCGAAAAGATAGAGGTGGTACCAGTTGAAACAATTGATCAAGTTCTTGAAATAGCCCTTGAAGAATCGGAGAAGAAAGAGAAGCTTATCAGGAGGATTAAGGAGGCTCTTCCACTTTATCCATCAGCACAGTCATAAATGACTTTGCAACTTCATTCTCTTTTGTTATGCTTTCTCAATTATCACCGCTGAACTCAAAAATGTTTGGATTAAAAAGTTAAAAATCTTGAGCATAAATGAATAATCATGCTGCTTGAAATTGCCACGATAACTGTGATACTTTGGGATCTCTATTTTTTCCTTAATTACATAATTAGCTTATTAAGGAATTACAGAATTAAAGAGTGGACACCCTTTGTGAGCATAATCATTCCAGCGCATAATGAAGAGAGGAGCATTAAAGGGTCAATAAAATCTGCTCTTTCTCAAGACTATCCGAATTTTGAAGTCATTGTGGTTGATGATGGAAGCAAGGATAAAACGTTCGAAACTGCAAGCTCCATAAAAGATGAGCGTCTAAAAGTTTTCAAGAAATCACACGAGGGAAAAGCCAAAGCTTTAAATTTTGGATTGACCAAAGCCCAAGGAGAAATAATAGTAACAACAGATGCAGATGCACTATTACATAATTCTGCGGTTAAAGAGTTGGTGAAGCGCTTCTATAATGAAAGCGTTTTGGCTGTCGGCGGACAGGTTAGAGTTTTAGCCAGTTCCTTTTTAGAAAGGGCTCAAGATGTTGAACATCTGAGAATAGCGATGTTTAGAAGGGCTAAAGAGCTTGAAGACTTAAGTGTAGCTCCGGGTCCTATAAGTGCTTTTAGAAAGGAAGCCCTTGAGGAGATAGGGGGCTTTGTCGAGAGTAGAGTTGAAGACTATGCAACCACGAGAGAAATTAAAAAATTCGGTAAGGTAGTTTATGCCCCAAAAGCCAAAGCATACACAAAGATGCCAAGTTCATTAAAAACGCTCTGGAATCAAAGAAAAAGATGGTTTTTAGGGGATTTAATGCATTTAGGTGGAGGATTTCTAAAGGACTGGTTCTTTCTGATTTTAAGTGATATCATAGCTTTTCTTGATGTGATTGTACCAATTCTGTTGATAATTTATAGCAATTGGTATCTGCTTGTAGCGTTCTTTGGTTTTGAAATTATAACAATGACAATTCCAACATTGATAGAGGGAGGAAGCATAATAAACGCCCTTATATTTCCCGCATTTTTATGGTTCTGGGCACTTTTCTACTTGGCATTGCATGTCTATGGCTATCTATGCATCTTAAAATCAAATATAGCACACCATAGAATATAGAGGTGATGGCATGGATTTGCATACTGTCAGGATAATTGTACCATCGCATCCTGAAGCCATTCATTCACTTCCACTATTTCTGCGACTTGCCTGTAGCCCCTGATTTTCTGGTGGAGTCTTGCTCCGGCAAAAAGATTTTAAGACCCAGTATATTATGCTTCTGTCCCTCATGTTTCTCCTCTTTCTCTTCTGAAGAGGCATCAAACTTAACCTAACGCCCCACCGCTTATCCCAACAGTATCTGGCCAAAGACCACTACAAGAAACATTCCAAGAGAATGCTTTGGAATACCTTTTAAACCCCCTTTTCTATTTCCTTTTGGTGTTGAGAAATGTTTAAGTTTGAGATAAAAGCGAGAGATGCTGCTGGTAGAATTGGGAAGCTTGAAGTTAATGGAAAGAAAATTGAAACTCCAGCTATAATGCCTGTAATCAATCCAAAACAGCTCATAGTAACTCCAAAAGAGCTGAAAGAGATGGGATTCAACATAATAATCACGAACTCATACATCATTTACAAAGATGAAGAGTTAAGACAAAAAGCTCTTGAAATAGGAATTCACAAGCTTTTGGACTATGACGGCATAATTGAAGTTGATTCCGGCTCATTCCAGCTCATGCGCTACGGTGGAGTAGATGTAACCAACAGAGAGATCATCGAGTTCCAGCACAAAATCGGCGTGGACATTGGAACTTTCCTTGACGTTCCAACAATTCCAGATGCTCCAAGGGAAAAAGCTGAAGAAGACTTAAAGATAACCTTAGAGAGAGCTAAGGAAGCTGAAGAGATAAAGCAGATCCCAATGAATGCAACAGTTCAAGGTTCAACATACCTTGACTTAAGAACTTACGCCGCTAAAAAGCTAAGCGAGATGAACTTTGAGATTCATCCAATCGGGGCGGTCGTTCCCTTGATGGAGTCCTACCGTTACAGGGACTTGGTTGACGTTGTTATTGCTTCAAAGCTCGGCTTGAGACCCGACAGACCCGTCCATCTCTTCGGTGCAGGCCATCCGATGATATTTGCATTAGCTGTTGCTATGGGAATTGACTTGTTTGATTCGGCAAGCTACGCCCTATATGCAAAAGATGACCGCTACTTAACCCCGGAGGGAACTAAGCATTTGAGTGAGCTCGAATACTTCCCATGCTCCTGCCCTGTCTGCTCTCGTTATACACCCCAAGAGCTCAGGGAAATGCCAAAAGAGGAAAGGGTTGAGATGCTTGCACTCCACAACCTCTGGGTGATTAGAGAGGAGCTGAACAGAGTAAAGCAGGCAATAAAGGAAGGAGAACTCTGGAGGTTAGTTGATGAGCGCTCAAGGTCCCATCCAAAGCTTTTCTCTGCATACAAGAGGCTGCTTGAGTACAGAGATTACCTTGAAGAAAACGAGCCGATAACAAAAAGCTCGGCTTTCTTTAAAGTTAGCGAAGAAATAATGGGAACACCCATAGTTTGGAGAGCCAAGCAGAGGGCTGAAAGGGTTAAGCAGAAGTTCCCTGAAACTATAAACCATCCAATCTTTGGTGAGATTCCAAAGTATTTGAGCTTGAGCTATCCTTTTGCCCAGAGTGAAGGAGAAGAGGAATTCACAATTGAGAAGCCAAAGAAAAACGAGGCAAGACTCTACATCCAAGCTGTGGCAGAGTACCAATTTGGCGAAGGAGCTGGTGAAGCTTTCAAAGATGCATTTGTTGAGCTGTCAAGGAAGACAGGAATGCCAAGACAGATAAAGGCTAAAGGCAAGCATTTGGCAACATTTAGGGCTGAAGATGGACTATTGACACTTGGAATTGAAGGAGCAAAGAGGCTTCACAGGATTCTGCCCTATCCAAGGATGAGAGTCGTTGTCAATGAGGATGCAGAACCTTTCGCGAGGAAAGGAAAGAATGTCTTTGCAAAGTTCGTGATTGATGCGGATGAGAACATAAGACCATATGATGAGGTTTTGGTTGTCAACAAAAACGATGAGCTTTTAGCCACTGGACAGACTCTGCTCAGTGGAAAAGAGCTTAAGATATTCCAGCAAGGGTTAGCTGTGAAGGTAAGGAGGGGAATTGAAAAATAATTACTCCAAAGGCGACCTTCCATATTTTATGAAAACCCTCAGCTCTTTGTTTTTCCTCTTTAAGTAGTTCATGAGAGCCTCAAGCTCTGCCTTGAACATCTTCTGCTCAATCTTTACTCCTTCATGCGCCCTCTGAAGAGGTCTTATATATCCGCTACTCTCATGCCAGAGAAGCTTTCCTATGAGTTCATCATTGATTGTGCGGTTAGATTGAAGCAGGTATATAACTCCACCTTTCATTGTCCTGATGTAAGCTGATGGGACTCCTTTTTTTATGAACTCTTGAACAGTTGGGAAATATCTTCTCAAAATCTTTGGCAAACGGTGAGCTATCTTCCTTTTCTCCTCGGTTTTCTCTGGGTCGTAAATCACGTAATAGCCCGGAATCTCTTCTCCATAAACCTTGAGCAGATAAGCATCAAGGAATGGAACATCAACAGCACTGATGCCGAGTTTTGAAGTAATTTTTCTGTTATAAAAGCTCTTTGCGATGTATATAAGTTCTCTCTGGAGAAGCTTTTCGAGAGAGTAGAGATATTCAAGGTAGCCCAAAACGACATGAATGGTGTTCTTGGCATCTTCAAGAGTCAATGTCTTTTCTTCCCCATATTCGGAGAGATAGCGGTTTATAACATCCTCAATGGTTTCTCCCCTTTCGGCAGCCTCTTGAAGCGTGATTAATGAAACTTTCAGTTTTCTGAGATTACTCGGGAGAGGTGCATCCCTGTATGTGTATCCCTCCATGGCCTTATAAAACTCTGAGTATTCGTCCACCACTTCATCTGCCAATATCACGGACTCTCGGATTTCTCTCTTTTCTGCGAGCTTCCTTTCAAGCTCTTCATAGTGGTCATTAAGTTTATGGATAAAATCATCAATAAGATGTTCTAAGCTTTTCTCGCCTAAGGCATTCATCACGGTAGTTATACCCCTCACACTCTCCGGATAAACCGGGGGTCTCGTTAAAGAACCCGTAAGTGTTCCGTCCATCAAAATCATGTGCTCTCCAGTCCCAACTAAGGCACCAAGCTTGTTCTCAAGAGTTTCCATCTGCAACCTAATTATCTGGTCAGATATTCCGTGATTGTAGATCATAGCATTGGTATAAACCAGACGTGCGCTTTTGCCATTACCAAAGGCAAAAGATGCAACGGTATAGATTATCGTTCCGCTTAGTCTTGCCTTCCCTTGACTACCATCAACGGCATAAACCTTGCTCTCTTTCTTTTCCGGCAGAGGTTTCCACTCAATTTTTCCACTCAAAACATTCTCAGCTTCTCTAAGCTCACTGATGAGCATATTGAGAATTTTATCTGCTTGATCCTTCGAAATTAGGCGATACATTCAGCTCACCTCGACCTCTTCCACTTTCGAGACTCCATTCTCAAGTCTAACCCTAATGACCCTATCTGCAGCGTCTTTCAGCTCCTCATCGTGAGAAACTATGATTACCTGCGGAATTCTCCTAAGGTAGCGTTCCATTATATCAACGAGCCTTCTCCTTCTCTCGTCATCAAGATAAGGCGTTGGCTCATCCATTATAAGTAGAGGAATTTCCCCAGCCAGATACAGGGACAAAGCCAGCCTAAATGCCAGTCCAAGTGCTATCCTTTCACCACCACTTAAGAATGACAAATCCCTTTCCTTTCCATCATAAATAACGCCAAGAACAACCTTGTTCTCCTTAGCCCTTACGGTTATCCCCGAATACTTCTCCTCTGTCAGCTCCTCAAAGATTTCACTTGCATATTCTCCAACTTTTGCCAAGGCATCTTCCTTGAGAATATTCTTGAACATTCTGACTTTTTTTCTCAACTCTTCAACCCTCTCACGGGCTTTCTTTAAGTCTTCAAGCTCCTTTCTCTTGATTTTAACGTTTTCTTTCTCATTCCTTAAGTTCTCCAAGTTTTTGATCAGCTCTTCTTTCCTCTTTTCAAGATTTTCGAGCTCAGTTTCTGCCTTTATAAGTGCATCCCTCTTTTCCCTATGCTCTTCTCTGAGTTTTCTGTGTTCATCTTTGCTATACTTCCTTTCCAGTTCCTTTAAATTCTCACTGAGTTCAGAAAGAGCTTTTTCCAGCCCAACTTTTTTCTTTTTAAGTATCTCTAATTCGTTCTTGTCCCTTTGAAGACGTTCTCTCTCAGCTTTGAGTTCTTTCTCCGAGTTCAAGAGCTTTAGATATTTTTCATAAATTGGTTTCAACCTCTCAATCTCAGCTTTTAGAGTGTCGATGTTCTCAAATCCGAGATTTTTAAGTTTAGCTTCATACCCATGTAGATTGGCTTTGATTTCCAAAATTTTTCTCTCCAAATAATTTCTCTTCTTCTCCAAAGCAGTTTTTTTCTTCAGTTCATCCTGAATGCTCCTTAATTTTCCCTCAAGCTTGTTCTTCTCAGCAGAGAGGTTCTCATACTTCTTAACTTTCTCCTCAAGTTCCTTGAGGTTAAATTCGGAGAGTCTCTTCTCATTCTCTTGTATTTGATTGAGAATCTCCTCGTTAGTTATAACATCCTTTTCCTTTTTCAGTATCTTCTCAATGTTTACAAGCTCAGCCCTGAGTTCCGTTTCCCTCTTCGTAAGCTGCTTCATTTCTTTTGCATAGCTTTCAATTTCCAGAGTGTATTTTTTGATTAATTCTTCCCTGTGCTTCTCCGTTAGTTCAGCTCCACAAACCGGACATCTGCCCTTGGCTTTCCTGAGCTCCAAAATAGCCTTGTTCTTCTCACTTGTGGCATTTCTCAGCTCTCCCTTTTTTCCTTCAATTTCTTTAATCTCCCTGAGAATTTCCTCTTTCCTCTGCTTAGCGTTTTCGATTTCAGCTTTGAGCTTTTTAAGTTCATCCTCACTTAAGCTGAGCCTTTTTCTGAGGGATTCAATCGTCTTTTTAATTCTTAAGGCTTCATCATACTGCTTGGCATATTCCTCCAGTTCTCCAAGCTGTTCGTCAATTTCGGATATTTTCTCTTGTAATTCCTCAAGTTCCTCTGCCTCTCTCTCCAGCTCCTTAAGTCTTTCCTCAATCTGAGCTATCCGACCTTCATATCCCTCAATCTCTTTTTCTGCCTTGGTTTTCACATCGCTGTACTCTCTATAAAATTCTTCAAGCTCTTTGTATCTTTCCGCTTCGGGCTTAATTTTCTCAAGCTCTTTGACTTTTTCTTCAAGTTCTTTAACCTTTGACTCCCTCTCAGCTATGGAAGTAGCAAGGGAATTTATCTTTGCGTTTATTCCTTCAAGGGATTTCTCAATCCCAGACTTGCTTTCTTTTAACTTCTCAAGCTCTTCGGCAAGTTTGTCAAGTTCGTCTAATTTTTTCTCAAGCTCCTCAACTTCCCTTCTAAGTTTTGGAATTTGAGGAGAAAGCTCGTTTATCTGCTTAATAGCACTACTTAGTTCTTTCTCAGCCTCTTTAATCATATCATCTATGTTCTTCATAGCGTTCAAGTATTCTTCAATTCCTTTAATTTTGGAGTCTATTACTTTTCTGACCTCAAGGAGATTTTTATATGCGTTCTCGTATTTATCAAGCCCTAATACTTTCCTTACAACTTTTTCTCTGTTTTCATCACTCTCGAGTATTGCATCAATCTCCCCCTGTCTTATGTAAATTGCATTGACAAAAATGTCATAAGGAATAAGCTTTTCCATCCAGTGTCTCACAGCTTTTTGATTGGCCTCGGTTACATAGTGCCAAGTTCCGTCGTAGTACTTAGCAAAGGCAATGCCCCTCGTTATGTTGCGGTGAACTTGATATTTCACTCCATCTTTTTCGAAGAATATCGTTATCTCTGTGCTTTTTCCATTAACACGAAGGAAGCTGTCTTTTTTGAGGTCTTTAGGTTTTGTAGGCCAGTATAAGCCAACGAGTATCGCATCAAGTAGAGAGCTTTTTCCAGAACCGTTTTGACCTATTATCAGATTTATTCCAGACGTAAAGGTTACTTTGGTAAATTCATGAGAGCGGAAGTCCCTCACAATGATTTTTTCAATTCTCATACTCTCACCCCTTCAGCCACGCTAAAATGTCAGATTTTTTCTTTGGAGGAACTTTTTTCTCAGTTTTTTTGACCTTTACCTCTCTTTCCACTTGTTTTTGGAGCTTTTCTTCTGTCTTTTCCTTCTCAACGACTTTCTCAGCAGCCATGTCTTCTAAAATGAGCTTTATTATCTCATCAAACTCCTCAAAGTCCTTCTCTCCAACTCTCTCAATTACCTTAAGCTCTGTAGGTGTGAAAAATTCGCTTGCAGTTGTCCCTTTTGCCTTCAAGGGAGAAACTTTGCCGAACTTTGTCCTTATGTAAAGATATTTAACCTTGAAAACATCATGAAGGAAAGAAACGTCAAAGGGCTTTTCCCATTCAATGTGAACTCTTAAGAATGCCTCACTCGGTATCTTTGCCACTAACCTTTTCAGCTCCCTTCTTGCAACACTCTCATTTGCCTTTATCCTAATATCATAGAAAGGTCTGACGTCTAGTTTAATGAACTGAGGCTTAAAATCTTCAACTATCAAAAAGCCCTTGTCCTCTCCAGCTTGAGGTAAGAACTTATTTCCATCCCATCTATATCTTGTCTCATAATCCCCAAAGTCCCACCTCTGCAGTGAACCAGGATAAGCTACGATGCCAAGACCCTTGCTCGTCTGCCACCTCTTGTGTATATGACCCATTGCATAGTAGAGAAATCCATTTGGCAAGTCTTCAAGGCTTATCTCAAAGTAATCTCTCTGGGTTTCAAGATAAAGCTTGTCCATCATCTCCTTTATTCCCTGATGGAGCATCAATATGGCATCTCCACTTGGTTTGAAATAATCGCTGAGCTTATTTCTCTCAAACCATGCGGCACTCATGAACTTCATTCCATAAATCTCAATGCTCTTATTCCCTTTCTCAAAAACTCCTTTGACAATTAATTTTCCGTTGACTTTCTCTGTAGTTTGGTATTTATTCTCCTTTTTCTCCTCGCTGAATCCAAGAAGATAAATCAACCCCAAAGACTCAAGGAGATGATAGGCGGAGATTCTCTTCTGAGTTCTGTCATGATTTCCTTCAACGGCAAAAACTGGAATGTTAGCTTCTTTTGGAATCGACAAAATATCAATAGCATCTTTAATAGTCTGAGGGCTTGGATTACTCCTGTGGAATAAATCTCCAGCTATCAAGATAAAATCAACTTTCTCCTCAACTGCTTTTTTTATCGCCATTTCAAAGGCTTCTCTAAACTCTTCAGCCCTATAGGGCAGGCGATACTGCTCAAATCCAAGATGGACGTCAGCAATATGAGCAAATTTAAAGGTCATACTCTATCCCCTCATCCTCATAAATTTGCTGAATTTTCCTCTCCCTTTCTTCTTCCTCAGCCCTCTTGAGCCATCTTGAGACAACTCCTATATCTTCACCACCGTAATCTCCGCCTTTAGATTTGAAGTTGTGTATTTTAACCAAAGCAGGCAGAGCAATTGCTTGACCAACTATTACAGCCTCACCCTTACCGAGAGAGGCAATATCTGAGAGCAAATCAGAGCTCAGTTGCTCACTCGCTTTGAGAACATAATCTTGGTCTTTTGGATTCACAATCCTCAAAATTATCTTCGTGTTTGTTTGGCTCAAAACGTCTTCATTGAGCTTATTTGGTCTTTGAGACACTATTCCCAAACCAACTCCAAATTTTCTACCTTCTCTTGCAATTCTGCTTAAAATTCTTACAGCGTCATTGTGTTCTCCTTGTGGAGCAAAGATGTGAGCCTCTTCCACAATCAGAAGGATTGGCTCAGCGAGAGCCTTGCTCTTAGCTTCAATATCCTTCATAGTTTTCTCAAGCTCTCTCATTTCTTCCTTAAGCTTTGAAGTTCTGGCAACTCTGCTTTCTCTCAATTCTTCTTTTATGCGTTCAAGCTTCTTCCTTGCTTTTTCATAATCCACTCTCGCCTCAAATATAGCATGCAGAAGCTTACCAACAACAACTTTCATCTGCCCCTCATCCAAAGGACCCAAATCAATGACATTAGCTTTACCCGGCTCAATCTGGGAAATTAGATCCTCACTTGTCAATAATGCTCCATAGTTTCTTAGAAATCTTCTGATTCTAAGAACAACTCCCCTCAAAGTATCAACTCTCTCCGACTTGAGTTCTTCAGTAAGATAACTCTGCTTTGCTCCATCCCAATACCTCGCTTCTTTGTGCCTTATCCAATCACTTATTGTTTCCATGAGCTTTTCGATAATCTCTCTGCCACCCAGGTTTGGATAGTCATGCTTAACGGTTTCCCAAGCCTTAGCCAAGAACTCCCTTTGAATTGTTGCATTCCTGGCAACCTCAATCAAATCAGCCAATTCCTCACTGTCCATCTCTTCCGGTCTTATTTTAGCTTCAATTATCTTGACATACTCTTTTCCTGTATTTGGAAGCTTTAGCTTAATGTAATCTCCATGAGGGTCGAGAACAACAACTGTCCCCCTGAGCTTTTCAACAATCTGACTAATCATCACGGCTATAGTATTTGATTTACCAGCGCCCGTAACAGCCAAAACTGCAAAATGCCTTGAAACGAGCTCATCGGCATTCAGATAAATTGGAACACTCTCTCTCAAAAGAAGATTCCCAACCTCTATATATCCAACTCCAGGATTATATATTGCCTTGAGAACTTCGTCGCTTAAACGATACACCTTTCTGCCATTGGGAATGGGCACCCTATTCGGCAAAACTTCAACTTTTTCCCCGTTAATTTTGATTTTACCAAGGATTCTTACAGTAGCTATAAGTTCCTCGTTAGCTTCAATACTATCCCCATATTGTTCTAAATCCAATTGAAGAGCATGATAAGTGCTTTTTCCTCCGCTGAGAAGCCAGTTTATATTTTCAAGCTTTCTAATATTGCCAATAACCCACTCACCCTCCCTATTTTGAGCAACAACAAATTCTCCGAATCGTAATTCAGCATCAGGTTGAGCAGAGAATGTATAATTTGTGACAGTTGCCTCACCTCTGACTATACCAATGACATCTTCTGTTATTTTCATATTACCACCTTCTCATAATTACTCTTGATGTGAATATAAACCTTTGTCAATAAACAAAAGGAGAAATCAGCCAGGAATCCGCTCATCATCTTTTCATCAGGATCAAGGGCACTCATCACTGAGCATAGCTCTTCATGAAATCTTTTAAATCTTGCTCCCAAAATGTTAAAAGCCTCTGGAGAGTAAATTAAAATATGAGTGCCTCTTCAAGAGACCTACCACAAATGAAAAGGATCCCTCTAAGTTTAGTAGTCATTAGGCCTGCAAGACTTTTCGATTTGCCAGAGATAGTCAGAATAGAACATCAATCATTCAAAGAACAGTATCCGAGAGGACTTTTTATGATGTTCTTAGAGAACAACCCAGACACTTTTCTGGTTGCTGAGTATAACGGGAAAGTTGTAGGTTATGTTATGGCTTATTTAAAACCTGATTTAGAAGGACATGTGATGAGCATAGCCGTTGATCCCCTCTACAGAGGGAATGGGATAGGCAAGGCTTTGATGATTTCAGTGATCAATAGGCTCATAAAAAGAGGAGCTAAGTACATAGGATTGGAGGTTAGGGTTAGTAATGAAAGGGCGATAAAGCTTTATGAGGGACTTGGCTTTAGGAAGGTAAAGAGGATTATCAGCTACTATTCAGATGGAGAGGATGCGTATTACATGGTCTTGCCAGCGAACGAATGGAGGGGAGGGAATTGAAGGAACCAATAGCTTTTTATCTAAGCGGGGAAAGGGTTTTCAGTGAAAGAGAGAAGGCAATAAATCAGTTTTACAACAAGCGATATTTTGGAGAAGTTGTCAATGGAAAGCTTTTCTTATCTCTAATTGAAGCTGCGTATTTAATGGATAAAGGGAAGATCAAGGTCTTTGATAGCGAAAAGGAGTTAAGTTTGAGAGAGCTCTTTGATTTAGGAAGAAAGAAAGACGAGCAGTTTGACCTGAAGTTTTTAGTGTACAAAGATTTAAGAGATAGGGGATATGTTGTAAAAACTGCCCTCAAATACGGCTCTCACTTTAGAGTTTATCGCAAAGGAATGGAGGAGCATTCAGACTGGCTCGTTTGGGTTGTAAGTGAGAGCCAAAAAATGTTTCCAAATGATCTAACGGCAAGAATAAGGGTTGCACACGGAGTGAGGAAGAAAATGATCATGGCGGTTGTTGATGAAGACAGTGACATTGTATATTATCAGATTGAGAGGGTGAAGTTTTA
>CAZTOS010000025.1:0-28612 GCA_964615185.1 uncultured Thermococci archaeon | reverse complement strand
CTACCCGCTATGAAATTAACACACTACACGCTCTTAACGGGTAGGCAGAACGGCAGCTCGGTATTTTTCAGCGAAAGGAGGGGGTTCAATAGCCGTTATGTACCTCGGAAAAATCGCAGAAGTAGCTGCTGCTGAGGAAGTTATTCAGAATCCATTGCATCCATATACCAAGGCTCTAATATCCTCGGTTCCTGTGGCAGATCCAGAACTCTCAAGAAAAAGGAAGCCATTGAAGCTCAAAAGTCTGGATATTCCCAGTCCATTAAATCCACCAAGTGGATGCAAGTTTCATACCAGGTGTCCATATTCAACAGAGATTTGCAGTAAGATTGAACCAGAATTAAAGGAAGTTAGCCCTGGACACTATGTGGCGTGTCATCTGTATCAAGGGTGATTTTATGCATCCAATGCTGTATAAATCCTTGTTGGCTTCCGCTCTTTTATTTTTAATACTGGGCCTTATTGTAATGCCCTTTCTTAAACAAGGTGAACCAGCATTTTATGCTAATGTCATAGGGATATCCCTGTTATTATTGTTCATCATAGGAATTTCTGCTCTTCAATACAAAGATGCAAAAAAGAGGAAAATAGAGAAATAGAGATATCAATAAACTCTATTGGAATCCAAAATTGACATTATCTCGCTGAAGTCTATTTTTCCAATTCCAATGAAGCTGTCAGCGGCTCCGTATGCTATGATGATTTCGTCATCAAGCTGGGCTATTCCTGTGGGGAAGACAACATGGGGTCTGTCCCCGTATTTTTCATAGATTTCTTGAGGTTCCATTATATAGTGAGGCGTAACTGCAGTTATCTTTCCTTTGTCATTCATGAGCACTGCAAATGCTTTATATACAGCGTCCATGTCTGCGGCATGGAGAATTAGAAGGTATTCATCTTTTCCAACTTTAAGCGGTGGGGTTCCCCAGCCAATTTTGTATTCAAATTTTTCTTTGTCTATTGGAACAGTTCCATTGTATGTCTCAATCTCCTTTGGTTCAGAAGTCTCAAAAATATTTTCTGGAACTTCACTGATTACACATAAATCTCTGGTTGTTCCATTTTCCCTAATTGTTGGTCTTTGAAACATTTTTAGTCCATTCATTTCGGCGAGAAATGCATCTTTATCTCCAACGACTTTTACCCCTTTAACTTTAAATGCTCCTATCTTTTTCCAAGTTCCATCTTTATAAACGGCAGCCACTGGGAGATTCCTAAATACTTTTTCAGTGTAATACCTTTTGGTCAGTCCACAGTATACAAGAACCTTTTCACCATTAACAATTGTAGCTCGTGGATCTTCTACTCCCCACATGTCGTACTCCGTATCTGGAATGATTACTAACTTGCCTTCATATCTTTTTCTGGAGACTTCGTCTAACTCCTCTATGGGTATTTTAAATTCAACAATTGCACTCGAGTATGGATGCATAAAATATCCAGTAACCATCCTTGCATATACGGTTAGTGCGTCCTCTTCAATAAGCAGTCCTGGGTTGAAGATAGCCACGGGTTTTCCTGGGTAGTTGGTAAGATGTAGGTTGCTTGCAGATAGGACTCCGGTTCTTTTTACAATATCTTTGGTTTTGTTCTCCCTTTTAACTTCCGGTATATCATATATAAGCATGGTACTCCCCCCATATATGAAATCGAAAGTTATATAAGCTGAATTTTTATAAAACTTTTGGTGAAAATTATGTTCGAGTTTATAGAGCACTCTGGAGACGTTATAAAAAAGGTATGGGGCACTGAAACATGGATTTTTTCAGCACATCCAGAGAATCCATCAGTTGTTGAGGTAAGAGGTAAGGAGTATAATTTTTTGGATTTATTGAAAAAACATAAAGAGTACATACTTGGCAACGTTGAGTGCTCCGATTTCCCAATTCTTGTAAAAATAATAGACCCAAATGAAACTCTAAGTGTTCAGGTTCATCCATCAGAGGAAGACGCTAAAAAGCTTGGAGAAAATGACCATGGGAAGGAGGAGGCATGGGTAGTTCTCTCAGATAGGGGCTTTGTATATTTAGGTTTTGAAGGCGATTTTTCTGAGCTGGAAGGGGATGTTATCAAAAAGATGCATAAGGTGAATGTTAGAAAGCTGGATTCAATAAACATCCCCTCTGGAACATTGCATGCATTAGGTGCAGGAACAAAGGTACTGGAGGTGTCTACAAACTCGAACATCACATACAGAGTATATGACTTTGGCAGGGGGAGGGAGTTGCATCTTGACAAAGCAAAAAAAGTTGTAAAGAAAAGAAGCTTGAATGAATTACTCTTGGGTTCAATAAGAGATAAGCCCCTAAATACAGAATTTTTCAGAATTGAATATATACATTTAAAAGGGTCTAAGGAGTTCTTAATTGACTCATTCATAATTATTGTATGTACTACTGGAAAAGCGATAATTACGGGGAAGCAGGAAAAAATATGCATAGATAGCACAAAGCATGTGCTTGTTCCTGGATCGATTGGTAGATTTGTAATTGAGGGAAATGCTGAGCTTTTCATAATAAGTCTCGGAAAACAGTGTGCAAAATAGAAAAAGAAGGAAATCATTGGAGAATTGCATGCAACCATTCCTGATCAATAAGCTCGTTACCTATCAGCTTGTCTCTGTTTTCTTTTACATACTTTTCAATGTTTTCATTTATCTTTTCCTCGGTAATGCCATACTCCTCGATAACTGAAAGTAAATAGTCAAGGTCAATCTCAAACTTCATTATCCTTGTGTCTGCAGCTCCATACCATCCTTCGAACGTTCCATCAGCAAGTGTAGCACCGCATATGAAGCATACTTTTGGAACATCCCCTATTATCTCCCATGGAGTGTCCGGAATGCATATGGGGAAGGGTAAGAGCTTTTCAAGTTTTAACTCTTTGTCTGCTCTCAAAATACCCGCTGTAATCCAATACTGATACGGAATGCTTCTCACATGGACTGTAAAGAGATACCGGGAGTTTCCAATATAAACTGGCTGCGCTCCAAGTCCAATCTTGAACACTCCCCATTCCTCAAGAGGTGCAAGCAGAATTCTGTTATTTTCCGGAGGCTTTATTCTTATAAGGCTTTCATAGGGTAGTTCTCCGGCTTTTGCTTTGGGGTAGAGGGAGGTTGCTTGTGTGAATCCTTTGTTAAAGTCCCCATACCATATGCATGGGGGAAGGCTCCACTTTAATGGTCTATGAATTAGCCAAGGTGCATCTCCAATTAAGGCTGAGTTTTTATCATCGGGAATGTCGACTATTCCAACGAACAGGGCTTCATCTGGTCTCTTTCCGAGAGAAACTCCGATGTAGTCGCTGTAATTCTTTCTTGAGGGTGATTCTGTATCATTTGCAAGTAATGTTGAATGAGTATGAACCCACCATTCCCCAATTTTCGAGCACCTGTCGTCTTCAAACCCATAAATGTACTCCTGGATCGTGTATGGTGGATACATGAAGAATTCTCTGGTTTTCTTGAAGTTAATGCCATCATCTGATTCGTATAAACGTATCCAAGAGGTGTAATTAACGTGATGGGTTGAAGTCCTTGCATACAAGTAGTACTTTCCATCCTCGGTGCGGTAAACTCCGGGATTGAAAACGACGCCGTCCTTTTCATCCAAGATTAGCTTTTTTTGAAGTTTTCTTTCAAACAGCTTTTTGTACAACCCTACTAATTCTGGATCCATAGAATCACCCCTTTAAGTACTTCATGTGTTCGAACAACTTGTTAACCTCGATCTCGTATATTACAGTTATCTCATCATCTCTTCCAGCGGATATAATCACATTATCTTTATAAAGCGCCGCACCACATACGAATATTGTGGAGGGACGACGTCCGTAATATTCCTTTACGGAAGGAGCCAATATTGGAACTGTGCTGTGGGCCAATAGTTCTCCATTGTCATTAAATAAGGTTGCATATGTGTAGTAAACTCCGTGAGAATCAACGACATGATATAGGAGAACGTACTCATTAGCAGAAAGCTTGAACGCGATATTCCCGCCAGTTTTAGCTTCATCCTTCCAGTTCGGTATCAACTCCGGAACTGGTTCCATTTCATTGAACATCACTTTAGCACCCTCTCTTGGGCCTATGAACACTCCTCCCATCTCTTTCTTTTTAACAAATGGTCTTATGATCATGTAGTCCTTATTGAGTGGAAATGTGTCTCTATAATCTCTTAACAAGAAGAGATTCTTCCCATCATCAAAGTGAACAGCTTCAACGCTTTCCAGTTTCCCTTCCTTCTCATGACCGCAGAAGGTGAGCACTATTGTTCCATATTTCGTTAAGCGCTTCAAAACCGAGTGGGCTGATCTATATAATCCCCTTACGTGATAAACTTCGTTTTGGAATTCTGGGTCTACTCTTGCATCCTCCACACATTCATAAGGCATGACACTGGGAGCAAATATCTCGGCATTTACGTGAATTCTCCCCCTTAGATTATTCAATGGAACCTTAGCTCTGGCTATGAAGGTTCTTCCAAAGTATGAGCCTACAGATGCAACGCGCAAATAAAATACTGCATTCTCCCCTTCAATCTTCATGCTTGGATTGCTTACTACAGAGATTGGAATAACAATGCCCTCTGGAGAGCACAGTGATACGTCAGAAGGTATTATATATGCCTTTAAAGTCGCTATCTCTTCACCGCTTTTCTTCCTTTCAAAGGGGTTCTTGCATTTCTTTATTTTTTCCTCTATAATTTTCTCTGCTTCATAATTCACTTTGCTGTATAGGCTGTCTATATATTCCTTCCATGCGGCTACATCATCGACATTTCTTAAGACAAATTCTTCCATAGGGTGTCCTCCCAAAGGATTATCCCATATGCTGGGTTTTCTACCACTTAATAAGCTTTTTTGACATATAAATGTCTAAATTTCTCATACGAGGATAGTTGTAAAGAAGTTTATAAAAAGAAGGTATACACGAGCTCAATTCTCCAAAAACTCTTTCCTAAGTTTTTCAGTAACACCATTGTTTTGGGTTATTTCTTTGAAAACCTGCACGCTTTTCCTTCTGGGTCTCCTCTCCTTAGTCTTCAAATCTACTTCATAGAGCCCAAAGCGCATTCTAAAGCCGCTTGCCCATTCATAGTTGTCCATCAGTGCCCAGTGCAGATATCCATAAACTTTTGCACCATTTTCAATTGCTCTCTCAACTTCTGCTATGTGGGAAACAATGTAGTATGGTCTCAGGATATCTTTTGCATCTGCAATTCCATTTTCGGTTATGTAAATTGGTTTGTTGTACTCCATATTTATAAAGATGGCATCATAAAGGCCACTTGGATAAACTTCCCAGCCAAAGTCGCTCGTTGGGAGCCCATCCTTTGAAATGGAGTTTGGTTTTGAAAGGCGTCCATACCCCTCAACTTTCTCGAAGATTACTGGAGAGTCCTCTTTTGGCTCTTTATACTTTACAAGATCCCTTGTGTAGTAGTTCACGCCCAGCCAGTCGTTCTTCTTTAAGTGCTTGACTTCAACGTAGCTTTCACCATCCATTTGGGTGTCCAGTTTTCCATTGTTGATAGCCTCTAAAAACATCCTGTTGTAAAATGCATCGTACCTCTCGGTAGCTTTCACGTCTTTTGAGTCGTTAGGATTGCGTGGATAAAATGGTATTATGTTGTTTATTATGCCAACAGAAGCACTTTCTTTTGAGTCTTTATATGCTTTAACTTTGTCGAATTTTTTAATGACGTCATAAGCTCTTGAATGAGCCACAATTAGATTGGTCGCGACTTTTTTGGCAAGCTCTGGGTTAAATATCCCCGGTGGAAAGCCCGAGTTGTGGGCTAAATAACCGCGATCAACAACTATCATTGGTTCGTTAAATGTGCTCCACATATCAACAAGATCGCCGAATTTATGGGCTATATATGCTGCAAACTTTACGAACTCAATAATCGTGCTTTCACTTGCCCATCCCATTGGTCCCTTCTTTAAGCCGCTTTCTCTAACCGTTATTGGGTCATGTATCCAAATTGGATTCGTGAAGTGGTGCAAATTCAGTATAACCTTGAATCCCTTTTCCCTTAGGCTTAGAATAACTTTGCGGTAATATTCCACCTCTTTATGGTTTGCAATCTCATCTAAGGCGTCTATTGTATCCTTGGTTACCTTAACCTCCTTTATCAGACCATATCCGTCTTTAGAGTAGTCTACCTGAATGTGAGTAGTTGGGCATGGAAAGATCCTACTCCATTCAATCCCCAAACGATAGGCATTTAATCCTAAACCCTTGGCTATTTCATGATCTTTTTCATACAGCTCGTAGTTGTTTATTCCGTTCTCTGGTAAATCTCCGCTTACAATTTTATTTTTGATATTCCAAGGGTCTCTGACCCAGTGCCACCAGTCAGTCCGTGTATCAATGTTCTTCCTTAATTCGTCCCCCATTTCAAATTGGAATCCACATTGAGAGACTCCCCATAAAAAACTTTCTGGGAGCATTTGAAGACACCTCAAGCCTCTATAGGTGCATCATCACGTTATAAACTTTCTTGGCTTATCATATTGTCAGGATAAGCAGTAGGACATCAGACTTAAGTAGCTGACATACTTCAGAAGAGAAAGGGGAAATATGCTGCTTGTTTTCGGCCTTAAAACCTTTTACCGAAACAAGATTCCGTAGAAATTTTGGAAATTAGTCCTGAGAAACAGTTCAAAAATTCGCAAAAACAATTTACCAGCCCTCGCAGTCAAAAGATGCCTTTGAGCTGCTATTGATGTTGAGAGCAACTTGCACTCTGGATTACAAGCACCATTGCTGAATGGCTCCAAGGGGTGATACTACAGTTATCCTATCAGTATGAATAATAGGAAGCATACTAAAGTTAGAAATGGGGGGATTTAGGATAATTCACTTTTTCTTCTGAAAGCCTTGCTCTTTAGAGCAGAAAGAATTCGATTACATCGTTCGTGGTGTTTACCTTTTCACTAATATGATATCCTTATGAACCCTTTATGAGTGCTTTGATGACTTTAGGAATCCAAATAGTGAGATAACAGATATTAATCAGGCATCAAAACACGCAAGGAACAGATAAACTGGGATCATCAAAGGATCAGTTGAAAAATCGTCTTTTGATAGAGTTACAACGTTTTTATCTTCCCCACCCTAACCCTCAAAGGCTTAGCTTCAAATCTAATGTCACTTTTTGTTACCACATCAATCTCGCCCTCACTCCTCCAGTAACATCCTCATACTTTCTGGCCAAGTGTGACGCAACGACACTTTCAACAATCTTATCCTCACCCGAGCCCTTAATCAAACACCAGTGCAAAAAAGATCAAGACTAAATAGTAATAGTTCAAACCATACCTTGACTCAAGGATAGTTCCTCTCAGATTAATTATAAGTAGGTAAACCTTAAGAGATTAGGCAAACCTTAAATAGAATAACATCAAACAAAATATTGATGTTACCTCTTAATTTGAGGTGGCAAGGATGGTTGAAAAAAAGGAACTTAGAAAAGAATTAGGAGTTTTAGATGCTACTTCTATAGTTGCAGGGATTGTAATAGGAGCAGGACTTTTTATTATAACGGGAATCGCAGCCAAATATGCTGGAGCGTTAGTATGGGTCTCTTATTTGATCGGAGCAGTCCCGGTAATCCTAATTGGAATTACAACAGCCTCCCTATCAACCTTTTATCCAGTAGAGGGGGGAAGCTACGTCTACCCATCAAGGATTCTTCATCCCGTTTTGGGTTTCTTAACTGGATGGGCAATGTGGCTTGCAATAATTGGCCCCGTTGCTATAACAGCCCAAGCATTTGTAAATTACCTAAACGCACTCCCCGGAGTTAGCTGGAGAATGTCCATAACTGCAGGGGCTGTGTTGGTAACCATAGTGTTTTTCGTGATCAATTACTTAGGAGTGAAAGTAGTAGCAAAAGTCCAAGATGCGCTGTTTCTGTTTTTAGTATTTGGAATCCTTGCATTCAGCTTATGGGGGCTCCCTCACATCCATATTTCCTATTTAAAGCTGGGATCTCCGCTTGGATGGAGAGGAGTGTTAAAAGCAGCATCTCTACTCATATTTGCATATGCTGGGATTACCATTGCCACGGATATTGGAGAAGAAGTTAAAACTCCTTCAGTATTGCCTAAAGCCGTGTTATTAGGCACATTAATACCCATAGTGTTATATGTGCTCTCAAGCTTTGTGTGCGTGGGGGTGCTCCCTTGGTATGAATTTGCAAGTGCAGAAGCCCCTTATGCTAGTGCAGCATCTAAGTTCATGGGTTCTTTTGGTGTTATATTCATAATCCTAGTAGCATGGGCAGCAATTCTCACTTCGCATAATGGAGAGCAAGCGACCGCCGCAAGAGTAGCATTTTCACTTTCCAGAGATAAAATAGTCCCAGGTCTGCACAAAATAAACAAATATGGAATACCTCACGTTGCCCTAATAATTGGCGATGCAATAGCTATCTTCCTCATAGTGACTGGAACAATCGAATTGGTGGCAGAAATTGTAGTTGCAGCATTTTTATTTGAGTGGATAATGTTCCATCTTTGCATATTCTTCCTTCCAAAGAAGTACCCAGATATGTATGAGAAAACTGAGTTCTTTAAACTAGAAGGCTGGAAGCTAATATTCCCCGCAATTGGTTTGGCAATCTCCGTCTACTTCTTTATCCTGCAGGGTGCTAGGGCTTTAGCATACTTTGGAGTATGGTTGGCAATAGGTCTCTTAATATACTACATAAGAGTATCTCAAAACAAAGAAGAGATAATGCCATTAATAAGAGAATGGCCCAGAGGAAGGTACTTAGAGTGAATATTAGGTGGAGATGATAAATATGAACCTTGGAGAAGTGGACAAGTTAAAAGTTTATACATTGGCTGAGGATTATGCCGGATATAACAGTCCATTTTGGGCACAACACGGGGTTTCCTTTTTAATTGAAGTTGAGAGCAACGATGCCAAGCGAAGAATACTCTTCGATACTGCATCCTACGCCGAACCAATCCTCTTCAATATGAAGCTTTTAAACATTAATCCAAAAACCATAGACATGATTGTCCTTTCTCATAACCACTTTGACCACACAGGGGGCTTGCTGAGTATTATGAAGGAGATAAATAAAGAAATACCAGTATTCGCACATCCAAACATCTTTAAAGTGAGTTTTGCCACGGATCCAGAGTTTATGTATGCCGGAATCCCACCTCTGAGGGGTGGCTCAAAGGAGGAAATTGAAAAACTTGGAGGTATATGGATCTTGAGTAGAGATCCTATACATTTAATGCCAGGGGTTTTCACTCTTGGAGAAATTACAAAGGAAGAGAAAGTTGAATTCGAGAAAAAAGTTACTATCGGTCTCTACAAGCTTGAAAAGGGAAGATTAGTTCCGGATGAGGTCGAGGATGAGATAGGACTTGCAATAAATACCAAAAAAGGCTTAATCGTTATTGGAGGATGTTCCCATCCTGGAATAGTTAGCATGACGAGGAAAGCCATGAGGATAAGCGGAATTGACCGGGTATACGCTGTTATAGGAGGATTTCATCTGATAGGCGCAGATGATGAAAGAATTCAAAATACAGTAAATACTCTTAAGAAGATGGGAGTTAGGAAGGTTTATACCGGGCACTGCACGGGGCTCAAGGCAGAAAGCATGTTTGCAAATGAGTTTGGAAAAGACTTTGAGAAACTTCACTCGGGGAAAGTTATGGTTTTCTAGCATCCCTTTTAATTTACTTATTGACCAAGTTAGAGAGTTCTTAGATGTGATTTTAGGTTTTTTACTAAATGCATACCCCAGTCTTTAGGAGTGGGGTAAATGAGGGGCAGAGAATTGGCTTCAAGAGGTGATGCCAAAATTTACCCTAACAGTATCCAAAGAAGGAACGAGGTTGGAGTATTAAGTTTTCTGCATTTTGATCACCTGAATAAGGTTTAACAGGATGATTTTTCCAAAAATTTCGGTGAAGCAGGCAACCTGCACCGAACAAAATCCAGGAACTTAGACTTAAACACACTGAAAAACGACTCAACCAGCACCCTAAACCTGTAAACACGCCGAAACTTCCGCGGATGATCCAACTGAAACCGAACCATATCCTTCCAAGCAAGACTGTTATGGCTTTTGGGTTATAGGCTGGTGTGGATTGTGTAGGGTTCTGGTAAATTGTTTTTGCGAGTTTTTGAGGGCTAAGAACACTTTTTTTGTCTGGGAGTACTTAGCCCAGTTTTCTTTTCCGTGGCATAGTTTATTCCTCTCATTCCGACTTAAAAATCTCACTCATAATTTTGCTCCAAAATAGATCTATTCAATTACTGCATTCCCGCCCCGAAGCTTTCAAGAGAAAAAGTAAATCGGTTTATTGTACTCCATATTTATAAAGATTGCGTCATAAAGACCACTTGGATAAACTTCCCAGCTCTTTATTTTTGATAGAGATAGGTCAGCACATAAAATTGTGACATCTTCAGTACCATAGCGACTAATGGCTTCTCTGCATATCCCACAAGGGAGAATTATTTCTTCAGGTCCACCAATAATTAAAATTATTTTGAATTTTGAATTTATGCCTTCTTCTGTCACCATTGTTCCTATTGCGTTCTCTTCACCATGAATAGATCTTGCTGCCTTAAAAGGAACTCCATGATATATATTGCCTTTTTCAGACAGAATATAGGAACCTGCTCCTGGCTCGATTCCTTCTTTCTCACATAACTCTAAAAACTTTTTGAGCATGGGTTTTACACGTTCTATAAATTCTTTTTCTTCTTCAGTTAACTCGTTCATAGGACTATATAAAGAGCAAACATCTTTAAAGCTTTATGCCCATGAAATCTTTCCCCTATCAATATTTCAGCTGTCTATATGCTAATTGAAGATGCCAAAACTCTTTTACCGTAGAAAAGCTTTTAAACTGGAGGGACTCTTATTTTCTCCCTCACACATTAAGACGGAGAATGGTATATGGCCAAATAGAATAGAGGTACCCAAGACTTGGATAAGTATTCTGAAATTCCAGAGGTGAGATACCCAATGCAGAACTTTGTATACATATCGGACAATAGCGGAGGAATTGTAGTTTCCACAAAAGGTCTTAAGGAGTATGAAACCATTCCAAGAGATTCGGGTGTTGATCTTGCCCTTACCTTGTTGAGAAGTGTTGGAATGCTCTCCAGACCGGGTTTACTAACAAGAGTTTCTTAACTTTATTGACGCCATAATAGTTACAAACACCATAGGAATTATATACCATCTAAGCGCGAATTTATGGATGGGGAGTGTATAGATGGATGTGATTGACGATATAGACAAAAAAATCCTAATCTTGCTAAAGGATAATGCGAGAATTTCGCTTACAGAAATTGCTAAGAAAGTTGGTCTGAGTGTTATGGGGGTTAAAAACAGAATAAAAAAGCTGGAGGAGAAGGGGGTAATAGAAGGATATTCAGCCAATATAAATTTTACAAAATTAGGATACAGCATAGTGGCGTTTGTTGAAATAAGCGTGGAGGCAAAAAAGAGAGCAGATGCAATTAGAGAGCTGAAGAAAAGAAAAGAGGTTGTAGAACTTTATGAGATCGGTGGAACATATGATTTCATAGCAAAAATTGTAGTCAAGGACATGAACGAGCTGAGAGAGTTCTTAGCCATAACACTGGCCAAAATAGAGGGGATAGTTGCAACTCACACACTCCTCATAATTAAGGATCATAAAATCGGAATTAGCAGGCAGCTTTTGGAGGATGTGTAGAATGGATGGCATAATGGCATTCCTTTTCGTAAAAACAGAACCCAAAAGCAGACAGGTTCCTGTGGAGATGGAAATAGCACGAATGAAAGGGGTTCTTCATGTTTATGAGGTTCTTGGAGAATATGATATGTGCATACATGTTCACACCCCAACACGGGAAGAATTGTCTAAGCTCCTCTCTTCAATCTCCACAATTGAAGGTGTCAAAATGGTAACAACAATCATACTATCTAAAAAGATCAAATGAGTTTAAACTCAGTCTTGGCATTATGTTATTAAATTTTAATTGGAATGCAACATCAATCTCCAATCTACCAAATTTTTAGAAAGTAATTGGGAATATATGGGACTGATTCATCAGATAAAAGAATTTAAACTGATATTTCTCATATTTGTGCCCTATTTTTGTTAATTTTGTTTGCATATGACTTTAAATTTTAAAAATAATGCTTATATAATGTTTGTTTCTTAAAGTGTGTGGGTGAGAACTATGGAAGACATGCTGGCAGCTGTTTTATATGCAAAATGGGACCCAAAACCGGAGTACAAACCAACTCCAAAAGACATTGAAGGAAAATTGACATATTTGGGAGGACTTGTTTGGAGATATCCAGAATTAAGATTAGAACGCAGACCGATTCCGAAGATCAGGGAGGATGAGGTTCTAATAAAAGTCAAAGCATGTGGAATTTGTGGGTCTGATATCCACATGTATGAATCAACTTCCGACGGATACATACTGTACCCAGGTTTAACAGCATTTCCATGTGTACTTGGACATGAATTTTCAGGAGAAATAGTCAAAGTTGGAGAAAAGGCATACAACCAGTGGGGACAAAAATTTGAAGTCGGAACCCCAGTGACTGCCGAGGAAATGGTTTGGTGTGGATACTGCAGACCCTGTAGAGAGGGATATCCTAACCACTGCATAAACCTTGAAGAAATAGGCTTCAGCAGGGATGGAGCTTTTGCTGAATACATAGCAGTTCCTGCAAGGGTGGTCTGGGAAATCACGGATTTAGTAGAGAAGTATGGGGAAGAAAAGGGTTATGAAGCGGGTGCTCTTGTTGAACCAACTTCTGTTGCTTACAATGGAATATTTGAAAGGGGAGGAGGTTTTAGACCAGGTGCTTATGTTGTCATATTTGGTGCTGGCCCTATAGGACTGGCTGGAATTGCACTTGCCAAAGCCGCAGGAGCTGCCAAAGTCATTGCCGTTGAAATTGCAAAGGTTAGGCAGAAGATGGCAAAAGAAATGGGGGCAGATGTAGTTATTGATCCCACTCAGGTAGATTCCGTCTCCGGAAAAATACTGGAAGTCACACATGGAGAAGGTGCTGATATGTATGTGGAAGCTGCTGGAGCTTTCCCGAAGACATGGCCTGCAATGGAAGAGGCAATTTGGAATGGTGAGAAAGTGAATGCAAAAGTTGTTGCAATTGGAAGAGCGGTAACCCATGTTCCAGTTCAGTTTGAAGTTCTTCAAGTGCGGAGGGCTCAGATATTTGGAGCTCAAGGGCACTCTGGTCACGGCATATTCCCAAGTGTCATAAATCTAATGGCATCAGGAAAAATTGACATGACGAAGATAGTAACTCACCGCTTCAAATTAGAGGAAATCCTGGATGCAATGAAGCTCGCAAGCGAAAAGAAGAGCGAAATTGGAAAGGTTATGATAAAGCCATGATATTTATGAATCTTGTGAGGGTTGAAAATGAGTCGAGAAATTCCTAAAGATTTGGTATTTGAAGATACTCCTGTTGGGAAATTAGAACGAGAAATATGGACGGCAAGCGATGAAGAGATAGATAGGATTCTGGAGGAGTTCGATATTCCTTCACCTCCAGGATTGGCTGAACCCGGTATGTACATCCAAACCACTCCAGGATACAAAATTTTTGAGGAAGTTAGACAATGTGATGTAGTCATAATCCCAATAGGTTCTACAGAATTTCACGGAAACCATTTACCACCTGGTACCGATACCCTATATGTAACTCAGATAAGTGAGGCTGTTAGGAAACACATGGCAAAGAAAGGGAAGCCAGTTGCAATAACATGGCCAATCACCTATGGTTCTCATCCATGGCACCATTACGGAATGCCAGGGACTGTTATAATAGAAGAGGATCACCTCAAAGAATACATAATGGACGTGATGCTGGGGCTTTGGAATATGGGATACAGAAAGCAGATCCTCATAAATAATCATGGACATTTTTGGGTTCTTGAATCCGCTATTCAAGAGTTTATGAAGAAATATCAGTTGCCGGGAATTTATATTGCTCTTGATTGGCATAGGGCAGCAGGGAAATTCTTCAGAACCAAAGAAAGGGGAGGAGAATTTGAGACAGACTTTGTGCATGCCGATGAAGCGGAAACTTCTTTAGCACTCCTCTTATTTCCACCAGAGATGGTCAACATGGATTACGCTGTCGACACCAATCCAAGGAGCTATCTCCCAGAGGGGCATTTTGATAAAGCGGTGGATGGTTTGCTGAGACCTATGAGATGGAGCAGTGCCGAGGGACACATACCAATCGAGATAGTCAATACCCCAGAAGGTGTTGTAGGGAAAGCGACGCTTGCTGATGCTAAAAAAGCAAAAAGAGCAATAGCCTTCATCTTGAAGTACTTGGAATTGCTCATTGATCAGATTTTGGAGAGATTTCCACCGGGAACTGTTCCACCTGTGGAGGAAGTTACCTTCAGAACAACTGAAGAGATGGAGCCATATCTGAAGCTTCCAGGAGATGAAGGGTGGAAGCCAGTATATGGGCTTGTGAAACGTTTGGGTGGAAAGGGCTGATTTAAATTTTTCTTTCTTTGTTGTCTTTATTAATTTGTAAGGGGGAATTGGTGTGAAGGCTTTAGTGAAATATGCTAAAGGGCCTTGGAATGTGAGGTTAGAGGATGTTCCAGAACCCCAGAGTAAAGAGGGATACATAATAGTCGATGTAAAAGCTGCTGGCATATGTGCCTCGGATCTTCTGATAATTCATGATAGAGGGCATCCATATGAAGCTCCCGTTATTTTGGGACACGAATTCTCTGGAGTGGTGGCTGAGAACAAAGGAGAATGGAAGAAGGGAGATAGGGTAACATCACAAACAACATTTTCAACTTGTGGAAAATGTTACCTTTGCAGGTCTGGATATCCCCAACACTGTCCGGAGAAAAAAGTGATAGGTATAAAGGCAAATGGAGCATTCACCGAAAAGATTTTGGTGCCAATAGAAGGTCTGCATAGAATTCCAAAGAATCTCAGTTTTGAAGAGGCTTCAATTACGGAAATTGGGGCTGACGTTGTCTATGCGTTAAATGAGCGTGCTAATCTTCAACCGGGTCAGTTTGTTGTTATCTTTGGACCTGGGGCAGTGGGACTGTTTGCAGTGCAAGTTGCAAAAGCTACCGGGGCTGAAGTTGCTATTGTTGGAACCAAAACGGAGAGAGATGAATATAGACTTGATTTAGCAGAGAAGTTAGGAGCGGATTACACACTCTATGCTGAGGAAGACCCGGTTTCAGAAGTAAAAAGATTAACCAATGGAAACGGAGCAAACATTGCTTTTGAAGCAAGTGGTGCTCCTCCTGCGATTTTACAGGCGTTAAGGGTTACCCAAAACTTGGGGAAGGTCATAGCATTTGGAATTCCTAAAGGGAGCGTAACTGTGCCTTGGAACGAAATAGTGTTCAAGGCAATAGAAGTGATATTCCATCTTTCCTCATCATGGACATCTTGGGAGAAGATACTTTACCTAATGAAAGAAGGAAAAGTAAAAACTAAGCCTTTGATTTCGAAGGTATATAAACTGGAGGACTGGGAGGAGGCTATTAAAGAAGCAGAACGTGGGTACAGCCCGAGAGTGGTGTTAAAACCATGAAAGCTATCGTCATGGACGAGAGGGATAATGTTGCCACTGCAATTGTATCCTTAAAGAAAGGTGAGAAGGTGAGAACCACTGCAGGGGAGATAGTTTTGCTGGAAGATATACCTCAGGGACACAAGTTTGCACTCAGAGAAATAAGAGCTGGAGAGCCGGTAATAAAGTACGGGGAAATTATTGGAATAGCTACAGAGGACATAAAAGTTGGCGAATACGTCCATGTCCATAATGTCAAAAGTCGCTATCAGGGAGGATAGCAGGATGGAGATAACTGGGTGGAGAAGGGAAAATGGAGATTTTGGAATAAGAAACCACATCATTGTCATGTCCTCAGTAGCTTGTGCCAATTACGCTGCATTAGAAATAGCCAGGAGAACTGATGCAATTCCAGTGGTACAAGAGAATGGAGCGTGTGGAATGTTTGGAAGGGACAAAAAGCAATTTGTGAGGACATTAGTGGGGATTGGTGCACATCCAAACGTTGCATGGACTTTGGTTGTGGGGCTGGGATGTGAGGGGGTAGATAGTTACGAGATAGCAGACAGAATCTCTAATAGGGGGAGAAATGCTGAAGCACTCTTGATACAGGAGGAAGGTATCCAAAAAGTAATCGAAAGAGGGGTGGAGCTAATCAACAGTGCAAAAGAGTCATTAAAGCCAAGGAAAGATACAACATCCATTGATGAGCTTGTAATAGGGCTGAAATGTGGAGCATCTGACTTTACATCAGGGCTCATCTCAAACCCCGCTGTGGGGAAAGTTGTTGATTTTCTCGTTGAGCAGGGTGCTACAGTGATTTTTACCGAGAGACTTGAGGTTGTAGGAGCTGAGCATCTAATAGCAAAGAGGGCTAAGGATAAGAATATTGCAGAGGATTTTCTGAGAAGAATCAGGAAAGCTGTGGAAGATGTTAATAAGATGGGTGTTGACTGGATTGGCTCTCAGCCTTCCATGGGTAATATAAGAGGTGGCTTGACAACAATAGAAGAAAAGTCGCTGGGTGCAATTAAAAAAACTGGAAGTGTCCCATTGGAGGGTTGTGTGGACTATGGGGAAAGACCGCCTGGAAGGGGATTATACTTTATGGATGGTCCTGGCTACGATGTGCAGGCAGTAACAGGGCTCGTCAGTGGTGGAGCGCACATTGTTCTTTTCACAACTGGTCTTGGAACTTATCTTGGCTCCCCAGTTTCACCTGTAATAAAAATCACCGGGAATGCAGACACTGCCAAACGTCTTCATGATGCTATAGATGTTGATTTAAGCTTTATTTTGAAGGAGATGCTCCGTAGAGATGATGTCTCTCTTGAAGAAATGCTGGAGCTTGGAAAGGAGAAAATAATTGAAAAAATCATAAAGGTGGCAAATGGCGAATTAACGAAGTCTGAAAAATCGGGACATTTTGAATTTTCAATTGAAAGAATTGGTGTCACTGCTTGAGGTGAGAAACATGATTCCCTCAGCAATCTCATTTGGAGAGACTATGTTGAGGTTATCGACCAAGGGCTTTGAAAGACTTGAACAGGCCAGAGAACTTGCCATTGGAATTGGAGGCGCCGAATCTAACTTTGCAATAGCATTTGCAAGATTGGGAGGAAGGTCTGCATGGATAAGCAAACTGCCAGATAACCCGCTTGGAAGATTCGTGGTAAACAAGATTAGGGAGCATGGAGTGGATGTATCCAATGTGATATGGACAAATAGATACAGGATGGGTCTGTATTTTATAGAATTTGGAAGAAAGCCAAGGACAACTCAGGTCATATACGATAGAGAAAACTCTGCATTTGCTAATATCGATCCAGAAGAAGTGAATTGGGATATCCTCGGTGATTATGATTTGTTCCACACTACGGGCATTACCGTTGCATTAAGCGAAAATTGCAAGAAAGCTGTTGAAATTGGAATAAAAAGGGCTCAAGAATTTGGAACCGTGGTATCATTTGATGTGAATTATCGAGCAAAGCTTTGGACCCCAAAAGAGGCATTCAAGGTTTTAGACAATATTCTTGGGGATGTGGATATATTGATTTTAACTAAAGACGACGCCAAAACGGTCTTTAGCATTCATAAATCCCCAGAGGAGACTCTGGAACTTCTTTATGAACGATATTCACCTGAAGTCCTTGTCTTAACTTTGGGATCAAAAGGGGCTGTAGCGTTAAAGGATGGAAAGATATACAGGGGTCTACCATATGAAATTGAAATTGTAGATCGAATTGGAGCAGGGGATGCTTTTGATGCTGGGTTTGCTTACATTTATCTGAAAAGTGGTGAGATAGACAAGGCATTAAAATGGGGTTTGGCAATGGCAGCATTTGCCCATACTATTCCAGGTGATCCAATTTATGTTACAAGAGAAGAAATTGAGTCACTGGTAAAAACTCGATGCTATATTGAGGTTTCAAGGTGAGAAGGGTGTTTGAGGGTGTGTTTCCTCCAGTAGTCACGCCTTTCAAAGAAGATGAGAGTATAGATGAGGAAAAACTCGTATCGTTCTTGGAATTTCTAATTAAAAAGAGAGTAAATGGGTTTTTTTTGTTGGGAACTAATGGAGAAGGGCCATCTTTGGATATGGAAGAAAAAATGCAGATTATGAAATTGTCTGCAGAAGTAGTTAATGGACGAATTCCAATAATAGCTGGAACTGGGAGCATAAGCACAAGGGAAACAATAAAGCTCAGCAAGTATGCAGAAAAAATTGGGGTTGATGCAATCCATGTAGTGATCCCATACTACTATCCCCTGTCCAAAGATGGACTGCTGAAACATTATACCAAATTAAGTGAAGAAGTTGATTTACCTATTTTGATATATTACATCCCGGGTAGAACAGGAAACAAGATGAGCATTGACACACTGGTTGCTCTCTCTAAAATAAAAAACATCGTTGGCATTAAAGATAGTTCCAAAGACGTCACGTGGTTTTACAATGCCATCACTACGATTAAAGAAGAAAGAGAAGATTTTGTATTCCTGGGGGGAAGTGATGCTTTAATTTATACCCACTTGGTATTGGGGGGAGATGGAGCAGTTTCAGCAATAGCCAATGTCTTTCCTGAAATGGTTGTTGAACTATATAGGGAATTTAAGAAAGGAAATCTGAAAAAGGCCAAAGAGATTCAGGATAAAATTCTTAAGATAAGACAAATTTTGAAAAAATACCCTTATCTGTCCGGGATTAAAGCTGCCTTAAAACTCAGAGGTATTGATATGGGAAAACTTAGAAGTCCTTTGGTTTTTTTGGATGAAACAGAGTTGAAAAATTTAAAAAATGAATTAAAGTTGATAGGAGTTTTATAGGGGTGAAAGTATGAAGGCTGCAGTGTTTAAAGGGGAAGGAAAGCTGGTTGTTGAGGATGTCCCAAAACCAGATCTCAGCAAAGATTTGGTAATCCCAAAGAAGTACAAACCTGAACAAAAGATGAAAATTAGAAAGGAAGACCTGGTTCTATTGAAAGTTCTGGCGGCTGGAATTTGTGGTACTGATCTGCATATACTTAGCATACCTCCGGGGCATACTGCAACTCCAGGAGCGATTTTGGGGCACGAGTTCATTGGGGAAGTTGTAGAGGTTGGAAAAGACGTTGACAATGTCAGTGTTGGGGACATGGTAGCTGTGGATCCTAACATAAAGTGCGGAAAATGCTGGTTCTGTAGGAATGGATATCCAAATATGTGTCAAGAAATGACAACGTTGGGAATATATGGAAACGGGGGTTTTGCAGAGTATGCAGTTGTCCCAACCAAGCAGCTCTACGTTTTGCCCAAAAATATGGATATCGAAAAGGCGGTTCTTTTTGAGCCGCTAACTACTGCAGTGCACAACTGGGAAAAAGTCAATCTAAAGCCTGGTGAAAGCATCTTAATCTTTGGTGCAGGTCCAATAGGGACCTTCTATATAAAGCTTGCTCAGCTATCAGGGGCTAATGAAATCATAGTATCTGAAATAAGCCCTCTTAGGAGAGAAATTGCCAAAAAGCTCGGAGCAACAAGGGTTGTAGATCCGACCTCAGAGGATCTTCTTGAGGTTGTTTCTGAGCTTACATCCTATGGGGTAGATGTTGCTATAGACGCCGCAGGAGTTCCAGAAGTCGTGAAGTTGGCAGTTAAAGCTGTTAGACCAGGAGGAAGGGTGTCCTTATTCGGTCAGCAGAATATACATGCATTTGCCGATCATGTTAGCTTTACATTGATGAACCAGAAAGAGTTACAGATATTCGGATCATATGCTGCAGCAAGAAGTTTTGACCAGACAATAGAAATTCTAAAGAAAAAAGAAACTGACGACCTTAAAAATATAATAACCCACAGAGTCTCTTTGGATGACATTCACAAGGGAATAGAGCTAATGAGGAAAAAAGAAGCATTAAAAGTTGTTGTATATCCATAAAAATGACAGTGTAACTGAACAAAAGCCTTTTTATAGCAAAGCAGAAGTACCATAAGACAAAAACAGCTTGGGGGAAGGTAAGTTGATACTATACTTCATTGGGACTGCAGCTTCAGAGGGGATACCAAATGCATCGTGCAACTGTCCAACCTGTCAAGAAGCGAGAAAATTTAGCTTTGCTCAGAGAAAACCTCCAACTCTTGCGATACTGCCAAAGCGCGGTGGTATAATCTTAATTGATGTGGGGACGGATGTAAGTGAGCATTTGCCGGGGGTTTCTATTAAAGCGGTTCTTCTGACCCACTGGCATAATGATCACACCTATGGTCTTTACAGGCTCAGATGGATAGCAAAGAAATTGCCTCTCTATGCTCCCAGAGAAGGTGCGGATGCTACGATACTCAATGAACCAAGAAACTTGGAGATTTCATTCATAAAAGCTGGGGATGTAATAAAGGTTCCTCCTCTAAAGGTGACTGCACTGAAACTAAACCACTTTCCAGAAACCCTTGGATATTTCCTGCAGAGCAAGCGGAAGAAAATTGCAGTGCTATACGATACAAAGGGCTTACCTGAGAAAACCTTCGAATTTTTAAAAAGAAAAAAGCCCAAGATAGCTATTGTTGATGCGACGTACCCTCCCGGTGTCGACAATCCGACTCATAATAATGTTGATGAAGCCGCAGAAATTGGACTGAAAGTTGCTGAAAAGGTATATTTAACTCATATTGCTCACCACAACTTGCCCTTTACAAAGCTTGTTGAGTATGTTTATGAGAACTATGGGGACAGAGTTATGGTTGCCTATGACGGCATGGTGGTTTATATTTAGCGGCTTTGTTTTTGTCTCTTTTTATTTTGGCTTTGTCAAAGTGTCTTGGTAAATTTTATATACTGATCTTAACTAAATACCTCATGGGATTTAGAGCGTTGTAGTGGTTGAAGATCGTGGTTATTCTAACCATTGGGGTGATAAATAGGAGTATTGAGATAATAATCTGACAGAAAGACTGACCAAATCTATGGCAGACTGTAGGTGGTTTTATGAGGGTGATATTCCTTGACCTTGACAAGACATTGATTGGAGAGGATTACTCTCCAGAACCCGCCAGAGCTATAGTTGATGAGCTAAAAAGAAGGGGGTTTAGAATAGTCTTTAATTCATCAAAAACAAGGGCAGAGCAAGAGTATTACAGGAGAGCCTTAAATGTTGAAGACCCGTTCATAGTGGAAACCGGAAGTGCAATATATATTCCGAAGAAATATTTCCCATTTAGTTTCAATTTTACAAAAGAGGTGGGGGGTTACTTTGTTATAGAGCTTGGTGAAAGGTATGAACTCATTAAAAACATCCTTGATGAACTTAGTAAAAAGTTTGGCCTGAAATATTATGGGAACTCAAGCATTGAGGAGGTCATGGAGTTTACGGGGCTTCCAAGACAGTTAGCAGAGCTTGCAATGATGAGGGAATATTCGGAAACAATCTTTCGCTGGAAAGATGAAGGGTTCATCGAAGCAGTGAAATCAAAGGGACTTAAGATTTCAAAAGGAAGCAGATTTTATAATGTTCATGGAAACACAAACAAAGGAAAAGCTGCACGTATCTTGCTCCTCCTATATTCTAAGTTCTTTGGAGATATTGAGACATATGCCGTTGGGGATGGGCTGAATGATTTTCCTCTATTTAAAGTTGTTGGAAAAGCGTTCATAATAGGAAATCTAAAGCATCCAAATGCTGTGAATATAAATTCAATAGAAGAAGTGCTGGAGGTGATAAAATGAAGACGCTGATATTAGCTGGAGGAAAAGGAACTCGTCTATGGCCTTTAAGCAGAGAATTGATGCCAAAGCAGTTCATAAGAATATTTGATGACACTTCACTGTTCCAGAAGACTGTAGAAAGAGCTCTGCTCTTCTCAAAACCAAGGGAAATCTTCATAGTAACCAATAAGGAGTACCACTTTAGAGTTTTTGATGAGCTTAGGGATATGGGTATTGAAATTCCAAAAGAGAACGTCCTTCTTGAACCAGTGGGAAAGAACACCCTTCCAGCGATTTACTGGGGACTGAAAATAATTCATGAGAATTTTGGGAAGTCAAAAGTTGCTGTTCTACCATCGGATCACCTGATTGATGTAAATGAAAAATACATCAAAGCTTTTAAGACAGCAGAAAAACTTGCTGAGAACTACTTTGTAACATTTGGAATCAAACCTACAAGGCCTCATACTGGTTATGGATATATAAAGCCTGGAGAAAAGTTGGAAGGCGGTTATAAAGTCGCTGAATTCAAAGAAAAACCGGACTTAGAGACTGCAAAAAAATATGTTGAGGAAGGTTACTATTGGAACAGTGGAATGTTCATGTTTGACACAGAACTCTTCATTGAAGAAGTCAAGAGACTAACTCCAGAAATCTACAATGCATTTGAAGAAGCCAAAAGCATCGAGGAAGCTTATGAATTAGTTCCAGATATCTCAGTTGATTACGGGATCATGGAGAAGACTGACAAAGCTGCAGTTGTGCCATTGAACGTATATTGGAATGACCTGGGAAGCTTTGACGCAATTTATGAAGCGCTTAAAAAGGATGGAAATGGAAATGCAGTCAAAATTAAAGGAATGAAAGCGGATTATCTTCAGGTGGACTCAAAGAACAATCTTATCATAACCGAGAGGTTAACAGCCACTGTTGGCGTTGAAAACTTGCTCATAATTGACACCGGGGATGCCCTTTTAGTGGCATCAAGAGGGGAAAGTCAGAAAGTCAAGTACATTTATGAAAGGCTTAAAAAGCGGGGAGATGAAAGGGTAATAGTACATAGAACAGCATACAGGCCGTGGGGTTCATATACTGTCCTTGAAGAGGGAGATCGTTACAAAATAAAGCGTCTTACAGTATTGCCAGGAAAGAGACTATCACTCCAGATGCACTATCACCGTTCAGAGCATTGGGTCGTTGTAAGGGGAACTGCAAAGGCTATTGTGGGGGAGGAAGAAATCCTATTGAGGCCCGGTGAAAGCATTTTTATTCCTGCAGGGGTTAAGCATAGATTAGAGAACCCTGGAAAAGTTGTGCTTGAAGTTATAGAAACCCAGATAGGTGAGTATCTCGGTGAGGACGATATAGTAAGATTCCAAGATGACTTTGGAAGGGATTGAGATGGAAAAAGACAAATGGGAAAGTCTTAGCAAGCTTATTTCATCTTTTTCAATTAATCTTTTAGGGACATTGTTCATTGTTTTAATAATCGCATACTTTACGATGAAGGCTCTTGGAAATGCAAAAGTTGTTATTCCTGTTCAAAATATTAATGTTGAAGTTGTTTATCCTGAGTTAAAGCTTCCGATAGATTTAAGCACAGTTAGATTAGTTGTTTTCCTATTGTTTGGTTCGTTAATCCTTGGAATTCCAGCTCCAGTTATTCCAGAAGATTTAAAGGTATTAAAGGTGATCCTTTCCTTGGTTCAAGCTGGAATCTTTATATATGGTGTTTACCTGTTTATAAGCATAATCTTGGGCTTAGTTAATGCACTAATGTGAGGTGATGGAAATGGGAAAGCTGTTTGGAACATTTGGAGTCAGGGGAATTGCAAATGAGAAGATAACTCCAGAATTTGCTCTTAAAATAGGAATGGCATTTGGTACTCTACTAAAAAGAGAACAGCCAGACAAAGAGCTTTGGGTTGTTGTCGGAAGGGACACAAGAGTTAGTGGTGAAATGCTAAAAAACGCTCTAATCTCCGGACTTTTGAGTGTTGGGATAAATGTTATTGATGTGGATATTGCTCCAACCCCTGCAATTCAATTCGCATGCAGATACTTTGGGGTTGATGGGGGGGCAGTGATTACCGCATCCCACAATCCTCCGGAATACAACGGGATTAAGCTTTTAGAGCCAAATGGATTGGGCTTAAAGAAGGAGAGGGAAGCAATCGTGGAGGAGTTATTCTTCAAGGAAGAGTTTGACAGAGCAAAGTGGTACGAAATTGGCCGCTTAGAAAAGAAGGATATAATAAGACCATACATCGATGCAATAAAGTCTAAGGTTGATGTTAAAGCAATAAAGAAGAGAAAGCCCTTTATAGTGGTGGATACTTCAAACGGTGCAGGCTCGTTGGTGTTGCCCTACCTACTTAGGGAGCTTGGCTGTAAGGTTGTCAGTGTGAATGCTCATCCAGATGGGCACTTCCCAGCAAGAAATCCAGAGCCAAATGAAGAGAATCTGCAGGGGTTCATGAAGATTGTCAAAGCATTGGGAGCAGATTTTGGTGTGGCTCAAGATGGAGATGCAGACCGTTCAGTGTTCATTGATGAAAATGGAAACTTCATTCAGGGAGACAAAACGTTTGCCCTCGTTGTTAAGGCAATGCTTCAAGAGCACGGTGGAGGCTTGGTTGTTACAACAATAGCAACCTCACACATAATTGATGAGCTTGCAAAGCAGTATGGAGGAAAAGTTCTCAAGACGAAGGTTGGGGATTTAGTAGTTTCAAGGGCTTTACTTGAGCACAACGGTTTGGTTGGAGGAGAGGAGAACGGTGGAGTTATCTTCCCAGATCATGTCTTGGGAAGAGATGGAGCAATGACCGTGGCAAAGATAGTCGAGATATTTGCAAAGAGCGGAAAGAAGTTCAGCGAGCTTATTAACGAGCTTCCTAAGTTCTATCAGGTGAAGACAAAGAGACACATTGAGGGCGATAGGCATGCAATAGTTGGAAAAGTTGCCAAAATTGCAGAGCAGAAAGGCTTTAGAATCGACACAACCGATGGAACAAAGATTCTCTTTGACGATGGCTGGGTGTTAGTTAGAGCAAGCGGAACAGAGCCAATAATAAGGATTTTTGCAGAGGCAAGAAGTGAAGAGAAGGCTAAAGAATACCTTGATTTGGGACTGAGTCTTTTGGATGAGGCTTTGAAGGACTGATTTTCCATTTTATTCTACCAAAAACTTTTATTGAATCTTTTTTCATATATTGTGGGAGGAGAATTCAATGAATGTGACTACTCTGTTTATAAATACTTTAGCTGGTGTATGTCTGGTTTTTGCTTTAATAAAAGATAGGACAAAAACAAAACAAGCACTAAAGATGGCAGTGATTTCATTCTTTAGAATATTTCCCACTGTTCTTGCCATAATAATCATTATAGGCCTACTTTCTGGTTTCGTGCCAGAAAGTCAAATTTCCAAGATTGTTGGTGAAAATGCAGGGTTTAGAGGAGTGCTTACCGTTGCACTTTTGGGAGCAGTACTGCATATCCCTTCGTTGATATCTTTCCCGTTGGCGGCATCTCTCCTTGAAAAAGGAGCTTCGATTACCTCAGTTGCAGTCTTTATAACTACACTGACAATGATTGGAATGGTCACTTTGCCTCTTGAAATAAGAACATTGGGAAAAAGCTGGCGTTGCTTAGAAATGGACTGAGCTTTATCATTGCAATTATCATTGGACTCATTATGGGGGGATACTATGAAAAAGATGTCGAAAGAGAAACAGAAAAAGGGACTCGTAAAAGATATGCTCTTTTTAGGGATTACATTAGCGATTGCAATGGTTTTGCTATTAATGTTTCCCGAAAAGAAAGAACCCGTAATTTCATCTTCAAGAGGGTTCTTTATGGAGATGATTCTGATACTGCCCGCCGTGATGATATTGATGGGACTTTTTGCGGTGTTTGTCCCAAATGATGTCATCGTGAAGTATTTGGGAAGAAGTTCTGGAATAAAGGGCATATTCCTTGCTATACTTATGGGAGCATTTCCTACAGGTCCTCTTTATGTGGCTTTTCCCATAGCCGCGACTTTACTTAAAAAAGGCGCCCGTATCTCCAACATTATTGCCTTTCTTTCAGCATGGGCATGCATCAAGATTCCTCAAGAGCTGGTGGAGCTCCAATTTCTTGGACTGAAGTTCATGATAACGAGACTTGTTTTAACTGTAGTTTTTGTAATTGTCATGGGGATAGCAATAGAACAAATAGTTTTGTGGAGCGAAAAGACAAACAAACATGCTTCATGAAGATGTTGCAAGGAAAGTTTGTTTGTGGGGGAGATTCTTCTCCCCCTTTCATACATCAACCGAAGAAAGCACCCATCATATCCATCTGCTCTTCGCTGAAGCTTTTAACCTTGAACTCTGGCATTTCTGGGATTAATCTCTCATAATCGGCGGGGCTTATCTTATCAGCTTTACCTTCTTTGACTTTGAAGTACAAGCCGAGACCTTCGCTTTTGTAGGCAACTAAAAACTCTTCACTCTCAATGTCACTCATCTTAACAAATATTGCGTTTCCGCCTGTATAGGGCTTTTTACACTTGAATGGAAAGCTTGCCGAATTTAACATAGCATCTCCAAGGGCCATGTTTGCCTTTTTGCCGTTAATCTCTGTCCAGAACTTAGTTCCTTCAAAATCCCCTTCCACCACGAGGAGGAATTTCTCTCCATCAAGCTCTATTACTGGTGCTCCTTTCTTTTCGAGAATCTCAAAGAGTTTTTCAATTGTTTCAGCATTCCTTAAGCTTGCAACAAATCCTTCAACTTTCATTTTTAATGCCTCCCTTTGAGCTTTTGAGTTGAAAGACTTAAAAAGTTAGCTATCTTTTCCTTAGCATCTTCGAGGCTCTTTGGAACACCTAAGTTTAAGCTGAGAAACAGCTCAATGAGAGGAGGAACCTCTAAGTTATGGGCTTTTAAGAGTTCAACACTTCCCAAAATTTCCTCTGGAGTGCCGACCTTAATTATTTCTCCTCTATCAATTAATGCAATTCTATCGCAGAGCGTTAAATACTCGGCTTCATGAGAAGCTAAGATTATTGTCTTTTCCCCTCTAAATTGCTCAATTAATCCCCTGACTTGTTCTTTTCCTCTAAAATCGAGGTTTGCAAAAGGTTCATCGAAGACCAGGATTTCTGGATCCATAGCCAAAACAGTGGCTATTGCAATTCTCTTCTTCTCCCCAAAGCTTAGATGCTTTATCTCTCTGTCGGCATATCCTTCCATTCCGACAACTTTCAACACTTCATAAACTTTCTCTTCGAGTTCCTTACCTCTCAATCCCAAGTTATATGGGCCAAAGGCGACGTCTTCAAAAACTGTTGGTGAGAAAAGTTGGTCATTTGGATCTTGAAAGACTATCCCTACTTTTCTCCTAACTTCCCGTGGATTTCTAACTGGATTTAATCCATCAACCAGAACTTCTCCCTTTTTGGGCTTTAGTATGCCATTCAAATGCAGAATGAGGGTTGATTTTCCAGCTCCATTAGGGCCTAATAACCCAAAAACCTCCCCTTTCTCGATTTCTAAATTTATGTCCCTAAGTATTTCCCTTTCACCATAGGAAAAATGTAGATGCCTTATTTCTATCATATCAGCACACCTATCAGCGCAATTACGCTGAAGATTAATGGCATGATGCTTTTATGTCTTTCGAATTTTGGAAATTCGCCAAAGCATCTTGAAAGCATTGCTTTGTAAATCTTGTCATTTCTGAGGTAAGCTCTCACAAAAATCTCGCTGAGTAATGCACCGAGCTTTTGATAATATTCCCTTTTCCCTATGCCGAAAGCTCTTGAATCTAAGGCTCGTTTCATTCTCAGTGCTTCATCTTTGAACAAGTCAAGATACCGGTAAGTGAATGCAAGCGTTAAAATCAGTATCCTTGGAAATCTGAGCTCTTCCATTTCAGCCAAAAGCCTTGAGAAGCCTAAAGAGTTAGATGTCACAACAACAGCTGAAGAAGACAAGAAAGCCCTTCCTAAAAGCAAGAAAAATGAATAAATTCCTTCTTTTGTTATGGCCCCAATTGGTGTGCTTACTAAGGGCTCACCAGGATTAAAAAGTGCGAGAATGAACAATAGGCCTTCAAATCCAAGTAAAAATCCCAAATGTTTAAAAATGCTCTTTTTTGGTCTTAAAAAGATAATCAGTCCAACAAGAACTACCCCAAAATACGTGAGCTCACTCAAACTTTTTCTTGTAACAACTGCGAGAGCATAAATTAAAAGAAAGGGCAGATACAAGTTTAAGCCCCCTTTATCAATTTAGCAAGCCCATAGCTTACTCCGAAGACTAAAATTATCCCAATCAGCCCCATAGCTATACTTTGTCCCCATGTTTCTCCATAATCGAATGGTGCTTCATAAACTGTCTGTTCTTCGAGTCCAACTTTTTCCATAGTTGCTTCCAATCCGTCGGGGTTATTTGAGGCAAATGGTAAAGCTATTGCAAGCAAGATGATAATGATAATTAATCCCTTGACTATTGTTTTCATACAGGAACACCCCCCTATCTCAGGGAGCTTAGCTCTAACTGCCTGGACGATTATTATGGTCAATATGGCTTCACCTATTCCAATTATTGCATGGTAGCCTGCCATGAGCGTTAAAACCTTTCCAAAGGGTAAGCTTTTGCTTATTCCAATTTCGATTGCTGCCAGAACTGATGCCAGAAACACTGAGAGCCATGATGTTATTCCAATTGCTACAATTTCATTTATGCTCTTTAGCTTGGTATAAACTGTATATCCCAAGAAAGCACCGAGTATCCGTTCTGCCTACCCGTTAAGAGCGTGTAGTGTGTTAATTTCATAGCGGGTAGGC
>CAZTOS010000024.1:23419-29078 GCA_964615185.1 uncultured Thermococci archaeon | reverse complement strand
TCTTGGTGTACTTGGGCATTTTGGCGTATATCGGTTGGTGGGCAAACAGATTTACAAAAACCGAAGACCAGTATTTCGTTGGTGGAAGAAAAATCCACATTCTTGCGGCTGCTCTCAGTGATAAAGCAAGTGACTTCTCTGGCTGGCTGATGCTTGGTTATCCAGGAAGTGCATTTAAAGCGGGTTTAGGTGCATTTTGGGCAGGAATTGGATGTCTCTTTGGAACCTTGGCAGACTATGTGCTAATTGGTCCAAGATTGAGAATTTATGCAGGTAAATTCAGGGCAATTACAGTTCCAGATTACTTAGAAGCAAGACTTAAAGATGATACAAAGCTGATTAGAATCCTTGGTGCTGCAATTATATTGGTTTTCATGACAGCTTATGTGGCAGCACAATTTGCAGCGGGTGGAAAAGCATTAGCTCAGGCGTTTGATATCAGTGTAAACACCGGTATACTAATAACTGTGATTATACTGACCGCCTATGTTATTACGGGAGGATTCTTTGCAGTTGTATGGACTGACGTAGTGCAGGCATTGTTCATGGTATTAACACTCATTATAGTGCCTATTTTAGCCCTTGTAAAGATTGGTGGGCTTGATAAGGCAACCCAGTATATGGAACCTGCAAAGCTACATCCATTCGGAGGTGCTGTTGGCTTCGCTGCATTAATCTTCGCCATTGGTTACGCTTCATGGATTGTTGGTTATTTAGGCCAGCCCCACATAGTTACAAGATACATGAGTGTTGAAGACCCAAGAAAGCTCAGAAGGCCGGGTATCTTTATCAGCGGTATATGGACAATTATCGTGCTTTGGGGTGCATTCTTTGCTGGATTCCTCGGATATGCTATGGTGAAGGCAGGTATTTTACAAGTCAGTGACCCAGAGAGAGTCATTCCAGCAATGGCTGTTGAGCTCATGCCGTCTTGGCTGGCTGGATTTGTTATCGCAGGTATAATTTCAGCAATAATGAGTACAGCTGATTCTCAATTGCTGGTGGCATCTTCAGCAGTTACGAGAGATTTATATCACAAAGTTCTTGGAAAGGAGCTTGGGAAGAAGCAGGTAGTCAACATTGGTAGAGTAGTGGTCTTGGGCGTTGCACTCTTTGCTCTCTATGGAGCACTGACGGGGAGTAAATTCATCTACGGTATGGTTGCGACTGCATGGGGTGGCTTGGCTGTTGGATTTGGCCCAATATTGACCCTAAGCCTGTGGTGGAAGCGTGTTACAAAAGAAGCTGGAATTGTAGGAATGGCGTATGGTTTAATCTCTGAAGTAATCCTTGAGTCAAAGATTTATGGCTGGGCATTCAATCCAGATGCTCCAGGATTCTTTGGAACTCTCGGCTCAATCTTTAATGGAGTCCCGGTGTTTTTCATAAACTTCTTCGTTACACTGTTCATAATAATCATTGTCAGCCTATTAACGAAGCCACCAGAAGATGTCGTTAAGCTCCATGACCAGCTCTTCAAGAAAGTTCCAATTCAGGAAAGTGGTAAGAAGGTCATGGAGGCAAGAGCAAAAAGTCAGGTTGAAAATGTTGTTGCTTTCATTAAAGCTAAGGGTCTTGCTTGATTTTCTCTTCTTTTTAACTTTTTTAGTGTAAAGCTATAGGTTTTAACATTAAGGCGATATTATGCATCTTTTGGATTTGTATAAGAAAGATCCCTCTAAAAACTTACAAAAGGAGATCCCTTAGAAGCATACGAACGTTGCACTGCTCGCAAAGTGGACACGGGAGAAGCATTTGTTTTTGGTGTCTTTCGTGTTGGTGACTTTATGCAAAAATGCCAGACAGTAATCCGGTGATTGGTAGGTTTTATATTGCTGCTGGCTTTAGTGGGGATGGCACCAGCTGTTGCTGAGATGCTTGCAGATTTAATAACAAGGGAAAAACAAAGAGCGTGGAGAATTGAGGGAAACCGCACTTTCGATGGGATAATTTTTGCCTTTATAATCCTTTTTATTGAAAAATTTTCGTCTATTCTCAGATTAATTGGACATTATTATATTCTGAAATCTTAATTAGGCAAAAGAAAGGCAACCAAAGGTGCAAAACTTTTTTATCAAAAAATCCTCATAAACAAGTTTTACATATTTCATGCTGGTGAAACTTATGAGGCTCAGTGAACACCCTATTCTAAATTTTCAAGAAAAACGTGGCAGAAAAATCACAATCTATTTTGAAGGACAACCAATTGAGGCATATGAAGGAGAAACAATAGTCATGGCCTTACATGCTGCCGGTATAAGAGTCCTTGGATACACTCCCAACAAACACAGGCCAAGAGGGCTTTTCTGTGCAATTGGAAAGTGCTCCTCATGTTTGATGACAGTGAATGGAATTCCAAACATAAGAACTTGTATAACCCTTGTTGAAGATGGCATGAAAATAGAGAGACAGAAAGGCAAACCAAAGCTTCCCCCAACGGTTAAACCACCTAAATTCAAGGAAGCTAAAAAAGTTTCTGGAGATATTGTAATTATTGGTGGTGGTCCAGCAGGTTTAATGGCCGCAATAAATGCTGCCGATGCTGGAGCCAAAGTTATCCTTCTTGATGAAAACCCAATGCTCGGAGGTCAGTTGGTAAAGCAGACTCATAAGTTCTTTGGAAAGAGAGAGCAGTTTGCAGGAGTTAGGGGAGTCAAGATAGCAGAAATTTTAGAGGAAGAGGTTAGAAAAAGAGAAAACATTGAGATTTTCCTTGAAACCTCAGCGATAATGCTTCTCCAAGATGGAGATGAAAAGCTTGTAGTTGGGGTTAGAAAAAATAAAGAGCTCATTGAGTTTAGAGGAAAAGCCGTTATTGTGGCAACTGGAGCAATGGAAAAGATGATACCCTTTGAAGGCAATGATTTGCCTGGTGTTTATGGAGCTGGAGCCATTCAGACATTAATGAACACATATGGAGTCAAACCAGGAGATAGAGTTCTCATTGTTGGTGCCGGAAACGTTGGATTAATCTTAGCTTATCAGCTAATCCAAGCTGGTGTTGAAGTAAAAGCGATAGTTGAGGCCATGCCAAAGATTGGAGGCTATTTCGTTCACGCAGCAAAGGTTAGAAGATTAGGGATTCCAACCCTAACAAGACACACTATTCTTAGAGCTGAAGGGAAAGAAAAGGTTGAAAGAGCAGTTGTCGCCCAAATTGACGAAAAATGGAGACCAATTCCGGGAACCGAAAAAGTATTTGATGTTGATGTAATTGCCTTAGCTGTTGGACTAAGGCCGAGCATAGAGCTCCTTCACCAGGCTGGCTGTCAGATTAAATATGTCCCAGAACTTGGAGGGCACGTTGTGATTAGAGACAGCAGAATGGAAACGACAATTAAGGGTATATTTGTTGCTGGAGATTCGGCAGGAATTGAAGAGGCAACAACGGCAATGCTTGAAGGAAAGATAGCTGGAATTGCTGCTGCTCTGGAAATTGGCATTGCTTCACCAGGATGGCTCAAAGAGATAGAAAAAGCCCAGAAAGAGCTTGATGAGTTTAGAGCCGGACCGTTTGGTAGGAAAGTTCTTGAGGGTATTAAGAAGGTGGTGGTAGAATGAGTGAAATTCCACACTACCTCAGAGAAGGGTTCATAACAGTTGAGGAGCTCAAGCAGTTTATAGAGCTTCCCAGTGAGGAGCGCTTGAGAAAAAGACCTGTTGCAATTCCAGAGTGTCCTCAGGAAATTCCGTGCACGCCGTGTAAAGAAATCTGTCCTACAAACGCTGTTCTTATGGAAAATCCAAATGCAATTCCAATCGTTGATTACGAAAAATGCATTGGCTGTTCTTTGTGTGTGCAGATTTGTCCCGGCTTGGCATTCTTCATGATTCACTACGTTGGTGATAAAGCCAGAGTGACCATGCCATATGAGCTTTTACCAGTTCCAAAGGTTGGGGAGGAAGTGATTTTGCTCAATAGAGTTGGAGAAGAAGTGGGAAAGGGGAAAGTGGTTACAGTGGTGCCAAGGGAGAAGAGCAAGGGAGATACGCCAATAATAACCGTAGAGATGCCAATTGAGCTCGCTTGGGATGTTAGGGCTGTCAAGGTGGTGAGAGAATGAGCGATAAGAAAAACATCATAATTTGTCGCTGTAATGAAGTAACTCAAGAGGAAATCGAGGCTCTAATAGACCAGGGAGTCACTGACATCGAGATGCTAAAGAGGCTTTTGAGAATTGGTATGGGGCCGTGCCAAGGGAGGACTTGCCTTCCAATGGTAGTTTCAATCCTTGCAAGGAAAACTGGTAAAAAACCAGATGAGATCAAGCTTCCTGCAACAAGAATTCCTGTGAGACCTGTTCCAGCCGGAGTATTGGTGGGGGAGATGGAGAGTGATGAGAATGAAGAGCAGAGCTGAAGTTGTCATTATTGGTGGGGGTGTCATCGGACTCTCAATAGCTTACCATTTAGGAAAGCTTGGTGTTGAAGACGTTGTTGTCCTTGAGAAGAACTACATAGGTTCAGGTTCAACGTTCAGATGTGCCTCTGGAATTAGAGCACAATTTACCGATGAAGCAAATATAAAGCTTCAAAAGTACAACATCGAGAGATGGAAGAGGCTTAGTGATGAGCTTGAGCATGATATAAACTTCAAACAGAGCGGATATCTATTCTTAGCAACAAGTGAGGAAGAAGTTGAAGTATTTAAGAAAAATATAAAGCTCCAGAACAAGTTTGGAGTTCCTACAAGACTCATAACACCTGAGGAAGCCAAAGAAATCGTCCCTCCCTTGAATGCAGAAGCTTTCTTAGCAGGTGCATGGAACCCTGAAGATGGCAAAGCAAGTCCGTTCCACGTTGTTTACGGGTTTGCAAAGAAAGCAAAAGAATTTGGTGTTGAGATTTATGAATATACACCGGCAGTTGATATAATAGTGGAAAATTGCGAGATAAAAGGAGTCAAAACTGAGAGAGGCATGATAGAGACTGAAACGGTGGTCAATGCTGCAAATGTATGGGCACCGATAATAAATGAAATGGCTGGGTTAAGCAGAGATTTTGTTCCAATAAAGCCGTACAAACATCAGCTTGTTAAAACTGAGCCAATAGCTCCCGGTCAGATTGAACCTTTAACATGTCCCCCTGCATGGAATGACTCTTATGTCATTCAAGACGGTGAAGATGGAGGTGTTCTCTGCGGAACGGGGCTTGAGAAGCTCACTCATTTAGATGATGTTCAACCTACATATGACTTTATGCGGGAAGTCCTTAAGTGGGCAACAAAAATTATCCCTGCTCTGAAGTATGTTCACGTTATCAGGCAGTGGGCTGGGTTTTATGCAAAAACGCCAGACAGCAATCCAGCAATTGGGAAGATTAATTACATTGATGGATTTTATATCGCTGCTGGCTTTAGCGGGCACGGTTTCATGATGGCACCAGGAGTCGGTGAGGCCATAGCAGAATTGATTGTAAAAGGAAAGTCAAAGGTACCACTTGATTGGGACTGGTATGACCCACACAGATTCGAGCGTGGAGAATTAAGAAGTGCAGCGTTCCAGATTGGTTGATTCCTTTTAGTTTTTCTTTTTGGGTTTATTTCCCCTTTGGGAGTTATTCCTAACCGTAAAATATTGGGGGTTGTGGGACTTAGCTCCCAGTAAGTTAAGAGGGTGTGGGGAACGTAGTTTCCCCGGTAGTGGAGAAGGGTTGGGGA
>CAZTOS010000024.1:0-23409 GCA_964615185.1 uncultured Thermococci archaeon | reverse complement strand
GTTTCTGGTGCGGGGGCCGGGATTTGAACCCGGGAACCCCTACGGGACGGGACCCTAAATCCCGCGCCTTTGACCAGGCTCGGCAACCCCCGCCCAGCATTAATGAAATGTGCTGGATATTTAAAGGTTTCTGAGGCAAGCCTAAATATACCAGGGCAGAATAGTTCCTTAAATTACGCCATGAAATTTCTCTTTGAATGTTCAAAGGTTTATAAAACGTTTTTGAAAATTGAGAGCAATGAAGAGAGAAAAGGCGGTTATGCAAGCTTTGTTGGGCATGCATTCGCCACGAGTCTTTGGCTTATGATTATAGTTTGTGTGTTCTCTGGAAGTGGTCAATGAGCCTCAGCTCCGCTTCGACATACGTAGTTGAAGGTCAAGACAAGTGAAAAACACAGGCGATGGGACTTCTAAATGCCATGATGAGCCCTGGATGGGTCATTGGTTTCATGTTAAAGGATATTTGGCTGGAATCAGCTTTAGGATCATGTTCCTATCAACTTTGGTTCCCCTCGGGTTGCCTTTTTCTGACGCTCAGACTTCAGAAATCAATCATTCCCACAGCACTATGCACTCGGGCGGAACGTATTTAACTATTCTAACGTTTTTACCGGCTTTGTATATCTTGTAGCCCTTTCTTCTTAAGCATTCTGCATCAATGACCAGAATCACAACATCTTTGCCGTGTCTTAAGCCTGTGTAGTATGCTTCGGTTTTATCCTTTGTTAGATGAACAAACCTCCTCTTCATGGGCTTTAATCCTTCTTTCAGAATGCTGTCCAGATTTTTCTGCGGTGTTCCGTGATAAAGGATTCTGCTTTCCGTATCTTCCTCGTGGTCTAAAAACACTTCATAGCTGTGCCCATAGCGTGCTCTAATTTTATCATCTCTGATTTCAAATCTCCCTTTTGGATCGAGCTCAACAACAGCTCTGACGTGCTCTTCTTCAACCCAAGGATAAACACTTTTGAGGGCTTTAATGAACTCGTCAAGCTCAATAAAACCGAAATCATCTGGATTGAGGTTGAATTCCCACGGAGAGTGTCTCAAAATGTAAGTCATGAGCTTGCTTAACTTTACCCTTCTCCGACCGTCCAAGAACAGCTTACCTTTATGCTCTTCTGTGAATTTGCCGTTGTGAATGTAGATGTCCCTCATTGAAGGTTCACCAGAAGAGAGTGTAGAAAGAAGAGAAAAATCACTTAAACCTCCTCAAGGCCATCTCCGCTGCAACGGTTATTGGATCAACGGTTGGGCTTATCGGCGGAGCGTAAGCAGTTTCAAGGTAAACGATGTCCTCAACTGTGGCATTTTTCTGTGCTAAAGCAGAAAGAGTCATTATCCTGCCCCAAACTCTCTCGCCGCCGACTATCTGGGCTCCAATAAGTCTTCTATCCTCTTTTCTGAAAATCAGCTTAATGTGAATTGGCTTTCCTCCTGGATAATATTCTGGCTTCGTTGAACCTTTGAACTTTCCAACAACAATGTTCATACCCTCTCTCTTAGCTCTCTCCTCTGTCATTCCGAAGGTTCCAATTTCAAGATCAAAAAGCTCTGTTATTGCTGTGTTAAACACGGGCTTGAACTTCACGTTTTTGCCGAAGACATTCTCAGCAGCAACCTTTGCCATTCTCACAGCAGTAGTGCCGAGCTGACTTAAGGTTCTCTGACCTGTCACAGCATCAAAGACCTCTGCACAGTCTCCTATGGCATAAATGTCTGGATCGCTGGTTTGTAGATACTCATTTACAACTATCCCTTTATTGACTTCGAGACCTGCTTTTTTGGCTAAATCAACGTTGGCTCTAACTCCAGTAGCCACAAGAACGAGGTCGGCCTCGATTTCTTCGTCTCCAACCTTGACAGCTCTGACTGGGCTTCCAATTATCTCGCTTACCCCAATGCCAAACCTGAAGCTTATGCCTTTCTCTTCTAAGTACTGTTGCACAATTCTTGCCATGTCCTTATCGAGCATAGTTGGCAATAGATGTTCCAAAAGCTCTACGACCAAAACATCCATGCCAAGCTCTCTAAAAGCAACAGCTCCTTCCAACCCTATAAGGCCAGCACCGATAACAACAGCTTTCTTCGGTTTTCTCTCCTTGATGTAGGCTTTGATTTTTCTCACGTCATCCATGCTTTTTAGAGTGAAAACTCCCTCGTTTTCAACACCTTTTATTGGAGGCACAAAAGCCCTTGAACCTGTTGCCAAGATGAGCTTATCGTAAGGAACTTCACCTTTGTCTGTTATTACAACCTTTCTTTCTCTGTCAATTTCCTTTGCTTCTGTTTCAAGCATCAGTTGGATTTTCTGCTTCTCATAAAAGCTGTTTGGAAAGATGACTATGTTCTCAAGCTTTGGTATTTTTCCGCTAAGAACGAAGGGCAGAGCACAGGGTGAGTACTGCATGGTCTTTTCCTTCCCAATGACAATAATCTCAGCCTTTCTGTCAATTTTCCTTGCAAAAAGCGCGAAGTTGCTTCCAGCAGTTCCAGAACCAACAACAACTATTCTCATAGGTATCACCAAAAAGAAAATTGCAAGAAGGGATATAAAAATCTATTCAGCACATCCACTTTCTTGCGATGACTGCAACTATAAGTGCCATGAAGACTGCGCCTGTGAGGGCTTCAAGACCACTAACAATTTTTAACCAACCTGTTGGGTGCATGTCACCGTAGCCTAATGTGGTGAAGGTGACGAGGCTGTAGTAGAGAGCGTTGAGGAACCCAATAAGCCCCTGAGATGAAGCATCTGTATAGATCGTTCCTATTGGAATGCCCAAAAATGTTTTCTTAGCAAATCCTGAGAGTACCCAGTACAAAATTGCATTTATTCCAATGACTCCAAAGGAGTTAAGCAGTATAAGGCTCCACTTAGTTCCATACCGAGAAATCCAATCCGCTAGGACTGCTTCCGTTATAGTTGCGAAATATACGTATAAAAGGTACAAAAACGATTCAAATTTTGAATAAATCCCCTCTGCATTTTTGAATCTTTCTTTAGCATGTCTCTTTAACCATTTACGTAGAGTACGACGTTCAAGAACAAACATTTCGTCAGCTTCGTACCTTTTTCCTTCTTTTTCATAGCTAATCCTCTGAACACGGCGGGCTTCGATTTCTGCCTCTGGAAGTTTAAACCATTTGCTTGGAATGTCAATATCGATGCCTTTTCTAATATCCGCATGAGAAAAATCAAGTTTGCCGTAGAATTTGTATTTGTATTCTTCAGGCTTTCCTTTGAATGAAATGGGCTCATTAAAAGTAACGCCCTCGAATGAAACATCATCTTTGAATATTGTTCTGTCAAAATATACATACCCGTTGAAAGTAGCTGCTGAAAAATCTGCGGATTTTTCAAAGATACATCCTTCAAAGTCACTACTTAATTCAAAATACGCCTCAGAAAATTTTGCATCCTCCAGAAATCTGCACTTCTGGAAGTTTGCTTTGCTAAAGAACATTATCTCATCAAAATTTGCTGTTTTACCAAAAGTTGTATTTTCAAAATACGTTTCTCTACGAAATTCAGTTCTCTCAAAAATAGCGTTCCCATTAAATACTGAATTCTCAAAGTACGCTGGCATTTCAAACGTTGCATCTGAAAATCTACTTACTCCATTGAACTGTGCTTTTTCAAAGATTGTGTTTCCTTTAAATATTGCAGAGTCAAATATTGCCTCATTTTTGAATATAACTCCTTCAAATGTAGTGTAGCCAATAAATGTTGCCAATCTAAAGTTTGCTTTCTTTTCAAAAATTGCATACTTAAAGGAAAATTCCACATCTACAGGAATCTGGGGGAATACAAACTTTTCACAACGTAGGGACAACCCGAATCTGTAGTTTACCCTGTGGGAGTATGTAGTGCCACCCACAGGAATACTCTTAGAGAAATGAAGGTTGTATTCAAAATTCTCTAATTTTCTTACTGCAATGCTTTTGATATCAAGTACATAACCAAAAAACTTCAGAACTAGCTTATTGTAAAACTCCCTTGCTTCTTTTTCATCTTTATCCGGTTTATGAAAAATGCAGTACTCTTGGTCAGCTGTTTCAGGGTCGCAGTTCCCAAAATGAGCCATCTTGCACATGAATGTATGTTACTCTGCAAAACTATAAAAGTTTTATCAAAAATTAAGCAAAAAATGGAAATTCAGTCTTCAGGCTCAACAATCGTTCCGTTGTGCTTTCCTCTGATGACATCAAACAGCCTTACGGCATCCTCTTTGCCAACAACATATGTCCTGATCTTCCCTCTCTGGATGAACTTTGCTGCCAAGGCATCAACTACACTGCTCCCTCCAGCTTTGCTTTCTCCCTGCATGGCAATTTCAACGAGTTGAGCAGTTGTAATCTCCCTGAGCTTCTTGGCGTTTGGATTCTCCCTTGGGTCGCTGTCGTAAACGCCGTCGACATTTGTTATTACAACCAAAAGGTCTGCCTGCAGATATTCAGCCAAAAGAGCGGCAACGGCATCTGTTGTATGTCCCGGATGGGTTCCTCCCATGATTGGGATTTTCTTGAGCTGTATAACCTCCCAGGCTTTTCTGAAGTCCTGAACAACGAATGGGTAAGCCTTCTCCCCAAGAGCCGCTATCAAAAGCATAGCATTTGCCCTTGTGATGTGAATTCCTATGTAATCTTTGAATGTCTCGTTTGGGGTAAATGTTTTTGCCGCTTTAATGTATTCTCTTGAAACCCTTCCTCCACCAACGACGATGGCAACTTCATGATCTTCGCTTATCTTGACGAGCTGGTAAGCAAGCTTTTTGATAAAATCAATATCGGGTTTATCGGGAACAAGAACAGAACCTCCAATATCAAAGACTATCCTCATGACGACCCTCACGAAGTTAATCCAGCAGGCTTTATAACTTTTTCTTAGCCCTAAATTTGTCAAATTGTCAGAATGACAAAGATTCTTGGCTCACCTATATAAACATAAAGTTTATTTATCCTCTATACGAGATAACTTTTAGGAGAGTGATGAATAATGGAGCCTCATGAATTTAAGTTGAATGAAGAGGGACTAAAAGCAGTTCTACCACCGTTAGAAGCAGAAATTATGGAATATATGTGGAAGGTAAAAATAGCCACAGCCGGAGAGGTTTATGAATATATGAAGCAAAAGCACCCAGATATGAGACGCTCAACAGTCAGCATACTGATGAACCGTTTGTGTGAGAGAGGACTCTTGGAGAGGAGTGTTGAGACAGGAAGAGGTGGAATGAGGTATGTCTATAGCATAACAACAACAAGGGAGGAGTTTGAGAAAAAGATTGTTGAAACAATACTAAATGCATTAATGAGCAACTTCAAAGAGGCGACATTTGCATATCTGTCGAAGATAAAGAAGTGATTTAGATGTTGAGATTTATTGTACTTGCCCAGCTGCTCATTACAGTGTTTTATCTTGGCAAGTTTGGGTTAGCTGTTGTGTTCTTTACTGCCATGTTCTTGTTTTTAATGTATATTTGGATAACAAGACATTCCCTTCCAAAGGACTATTCCAGACTTAAATGGGAGGAAATGCCTTGGCTTTACGAGGGTATAGCAAGAATGGCGAGTAAAGCCGGAATAGGGATGCCCTATGTTTACATCCTTGATGATTACATTCCCAACGCTTATTCCTTCGGAAGTTCCATAGTTTTATCGTTGGGTCTCTTTGAGGTTCTTGACGAAGAGCAGATTTTAGGTGTTGCTGCTCATGAAATTGGACATATAAAAAACGGGGACACGGTGATATTTCCCTTAGTGGCATATGGGAGGTACCTCATGCTCTTTCTGAGCTCTATAATTACAGTCTTTGTTCACACCACCATGGCTGCACTCATCTCTTTTGGATTATGCATCCTCTACGAAATTGAAAGAGTCAAATTTTTAAAAAGAAGGGAGTTTAAAGCTGATGAAACTGCTTTATACTTACTGGACAGACCTTTCTCGCTTAAAGAAGCCCTTGAAGAACTTAAATACTACGAAGATTTGAGAATAAACGTTAGAGCTTCAGCTTTGCCAGGAATAGAGCCTAATATTGAAAGGAAACAAAAAAGAAGCCTTATGGATACTCACCCAACTTATGATGAAAGGATATGGAAAATACTTGCCGAAATTGAAGGAAGAGCATTTAGAGATACTCTTAAGTGATTCAAAATTCTTTTAAAACTCATTTCTTAATTTCCTTTGGGTGAGAGTGTGAACGTTGAAATCGTTCTTGATGAGAAAAAAGCGGAACGGATCAAGAAGATTCGTCCTACTAAGGACGAATATTTCATGCTAATAGCAAAGCTTGTTTCGCTTAGAGCCACCTGCCCGAGACTAAGAGTTGGTGCTGTTGCTGTAAAAGATGGATACATTCTTGCAACGGGTTATAATGGAGCTCCAAGAGGAATGGATCACTGCATTGATGTTGGTTGTTTGATAGTGGATGGGCATTGTCACAGAGCAGTTCATGCTGAACAGAACGTCATAGCAATGGCGGCAAGAAAGGGAATAAGCCTCGAAGGAGCAACACTTTACGTTACTCACTTTCCATGCGATACATGCTTTAAGCTTTTGATAAATGCTGGGATAAAAGAAATAGTCTATGAAGAAATGTACCCAAATAAAGCAACTGAGATACTACTTAAAGAGGCCCAGGAAAAGGGAATGATAAAAATAAGGCAGTTCAGACTTCCTAAAGAGAGAGTCAAGATGTTTCTGGAGGAACTTTTTGCAAATGAGTTTTGCGGCAAGAGTTAGCTTTTTTCTTTTATCTTCTCCAGCTTTTCATTGATTTCTCCCAGCTCTATTGCAAGCTTTCTCGTGAGTTCTGTTATCTCTCTTTCTGCTCTATCAACTGCAAGATAAACTCTGAATATCATTAAGTAGCCTATTCCGATTGCAACCACGAAGAGTGCATCCAAACCCCTGCCAAGTCCAAGAATTCGCTTGACCTCAAGTGAAATTTCAACTGGTTTAAGTGTAATTATCAGCATTATCACAAGCAGGATTTCCCAGAACATGAAATCTCTCCACTCTAATTCTTTTCTTCCATATTTGCTCAGAACATAAATCATCAGGCCAAGTATTGTTGCGAGAGCTATATATTGGACTGCTAACATCTCCATCACCTCAGTTTGTCAAAAAGCAGATTTAAAGCTATTTTAATGCCTTCAAACACATTTGTCCCTTTCTTCATAGCATATTCAGTATAAATGGCCCTAATGGGCACCTCCACAATTCTGCACTTGTTTTTGCTTGCTTCAATTATTATTTCACTTGATACTGCATAGCGATCACATGTTATTTTAATTTTAGAGGCGCACCCTTTATTAAAGCACCTTAATCCGCTTTGGGAATCACTGACATATCTGCCAGCAAAGACCGCAGTTATTGCATCAAGAATAAAGTTTCCAAAACGTTTTATAAAAGGCATTTGGCTTACATCTCCCCTAAGTCTCGAGCCAATAGCTAAATCAGCTTTTCCTTCAGCTACAGGCTTCATAACCCTGAGTGCATCTTCAATCAAGTGCTGTCCATCTGCATCGAAAGTTATTATAAGCTCTGCTCCTTTAAGGAGAGCGTATCTTATTCCTGTTCCAAGTGCTCCTCCAAGTCCCCTGTTAACGAGATGTGTTAGAACTCTGACGCCTTTATTTTTCGCTATTTCCCTTGTCTTGTCTCTGCTACCATCATTAACTACAATGATGTGCTCTGGCTTAAAGTACATAAGAAGGCTATCGAGGACTTTACCGATTGTGTGTTCCTCGTTATATGCCGGAACGACAACATAAGTATTCAGAATCCTACGAAAAAGTTGTAGAAGTTCTCTCATAGTTGGAACTTCAAAATCTGCTTTTTCTTCAATGGAAAAGCTCATTCTTCCACTTTCATGCCTCGTTATCAGAATGCTTAAAGCTCCAACTTTTTTTGCTGGAATGATGTCATATCCATGGTCTCCAATGACCATGGCCTTTGTTGGTGGGACTTTGAAATGTTCAAGAATCCTTTTAATGTGCATCTCATTTGGTTTGACTTCATTCCATGGGAGATCATCTCTTGTAAGGATGAGCTCAAAGTATTCCTCTATCTCATGCATTTTTAAGGCTTTAAGTGTTGCACTTCTGCAGTTTCTTGTCATAATTGCCAGCTTTATCCCCTTAGTTTTTAAAAAGTCCAAAACATCTTTTGTGCCCTCAAACAGAAAGCTTTCATGTACTCTTTTAACTTCCAGTTCCTCAAGCAACTTTTTCAGTTCATTAACGTCTTTTCCTGTTTCTTTTGCAATCCTGAAAAGGCTTTCATACATAGGTGTGAGATCACCTATTATTTCTTGGGAAATACCGATTTCGAGAAGTTTTTCTCTCAGCTTTTCCTTGATTTCCATGAAAGTCATGGGAGCACCTATAAGAGTTCCATCGAGATCAAAGATCGCTAATTTTATGTCCATATGAAATCACCGAAGGGTTTATCTTTTATGCTGTCTCATTCTTTTGGGGATCAGAGATGATTTGGGCATTGGCATTTATAGGGTTATCCCTCTCGCTGATTTTGACATTGTATATTGCTGATATAATGAAAAAAGCGGGAATAGTTGGGAAGGACATACATAAGCTGGATAAGCCAGAAATTCCTGAAATGGGTGGAATTGCGATTTTAATATCTCTTTCAGTAGCCTTGGCACCTGTTTTAACTGGTAATCTGCCGACAGTGCTGCTGGTATTTCTCCTTTTTGGAGTGGTGGGAATCATTGATGATTTAACGAATCTCAGACAGTCTCATAAAGTTCTACTGTCTCTGTTGGTCTCTTTACCTCTATTGAGTTTAAAGATCAGCAAAGATATCAATCTCCTACTTTTTACAATCAATTTAAAAACACTATACTATCTGTTTGCTGTTCTATTTGTGACGGCTTCTGCAAATCTTGTTAACATGCTTGCGGGTTTTAATGGGCTTGAAGTTGGAACTTCTGCGATAGCGTTACTTTTTCTTGGAATGATAACGTCAGGAGATGCAAGAATAGTAGCTTTTGTTGGTTTTGCTGTAGCTCTTGGGTTCTTATGGTGGAACAAATATCCAGCAAAGATATTCCCGGGGGACACTGGAACCCTGAGTCTGGGTGCCCTTATAGGATTAGTCGGGATACTCGGCAAAGTCGAGGTCTTTGCGGCAATTCTCCTTGTCCCCCATATGATTGATTTTCTTCTAAAGACAAAAATAAAGTTCAAGGGGCGACCACTGGGCAGAACGGAGATCTTAGAAGATGGCACCTTAAAAGCACCACCGTATCTAAGCTTCTTAGGCTTAATAATGAGGGCAAAAAGGGTAAGGGAATATGAACTTGTTGCGATTGTCTGGGCAATTGAGACTATTCTTGGCTTCTTTGTGCTTCTTCTTCATCAATCACTTTGACCATTCCAAATCCATATTTTGTTTTTTCACCAAATCCATTTTCATAAGCAAATTTTGCTATTTCTTTTGATCCATAATATCTAAATACCATGAGAGAACCCCTAAAGTATGTATCTTTGACTTTAATCCTAACAGGTTTGTACTTTATAACATCGATTCTAAAATCTTTATCTTCGGGCATTCTCTCCTCAATTTCAGAAAAACGCATTAGCATTATCTTCCTGAGCTTGTCATGAAATGTCTCTTCACTGGGGTACAGATCCCAAATTTTCATTCTATTGCCTTCAAGCTTTACCGTTCGCACTATTATAGGGCTTAAAGTGGAGAAGAGAGTACCATCTTTTATCTTGGGCTCTCGAAGAATCTTGACTCCATCCATGATAAATGTTGAATTTTCAATCTGGAGCACGGGATTTTCAATAAATCCCTCGACTATAGATTTTATTACATCAATAACTGAAGAAGAGATGTAGAGGCATACCTCATCCGATAGGATTTTAATTCCCTTATCGGGGATTAGCTCTCTCTTTCTTACCATAATCCTGGAAAATGTGAAATAGTCTTTATGAGTAGTTTCCAGCAATCTTGCAAGCTCAGGGGAGGTTATGGCTACTTTTTGAATAATTTGAACATAGACGTCATAGTTGTAGTTAAATGGAAGAATTGTCCCTTCGTCTCTGGGTTTGAGCTTGAGTTCTATTCTCATTAAACCACCCTCCTGATTAAGCATTAAAATATACGCATTCATCTTTAATAAGAATTTCGAGTCGAGTTAGTATATACTGAAATAATACCAATAACTTTATAAAGAAGCTTAAGAAGTGAAGGTTAGGCGAATCTAATGGTAATCGGGAATAGAGTTAAAAGTTCTTCTCACCAAATTAGTTATGGGGGGATAAGTTATGAGTGACATTAATGATGTGGGACTTAAGTCTCATGACGAGTATGATGATTACATCATCTATCTAAAAAGAAGGATCAGACAGCTTGAACTTCAAGTGAGAACTCTTGAGGCAGATAAGGAGAGACTTGAAAGAGAACTTTCCCGCCTGAGAATGGAAATGTCAAGATTAAGACAACCCCCGGCTTTTGCCGGAACATTGCTTGAGATACTTGACGATGATAGGGCAATAGTCCAGAATTACAATGGACCGAGATTTGTTGTTAGAATAGCTCCATGGATTGAAAAGGAAAAGCTGAAACCGGGTAGTAGAGTGGCCCTTGACCAAAGGACAATGGCTGTTGTTGAAATTCTGCCATCACCGAAGGATCCCTCTGTTCTTGGGTTTGAGGTTATTGACAGACCAAATGTGACGTATAATGATATTGGTGGATTAAAGAAGCAGCTTCAGGAACTCAGAGAAGCAGTTGAACTTCCACTTAAACATCCAAAACTGTTTGAAAAGGTTGGAATTGAACCACCTAAGGGTGTTCTCCTTTATGGGCCTCCTGGATGTGGAAAAACACTAATGGCCAAAGCTCTTGCAAGGGAAGTTAATGCAACCTTTATCCGTGTTGTCGGTAGTGAGCTTGTGAGGAAATACATTGGAGAAGGTGCTCGATTGGTACATGAACTGTTTGAGCTGGCAAAAGAGAAAGCCCCCACTATAATCTTCATAGATGAAATTGATGCTATTGGAGCCAAAAGATTGGAAGAGACTACCGGAGGAGAAAGGGAAGTCAATAGGACTCTAATGCAACTATTAGCTGAGCTGGATGGTTTTGATCCAAGAGGAAATGTAAAAGTTATAGCAGCCACAAACCGGCCGGACATTTTAGATCCTGCTTTACTTAGACCGGGAAGGTTTGACAGATTAATTGAAGTGCCCCTGCCAGATTTCGGAGGAAGGTTGGAGATACTTAAGGTTCATACAAGGAAGATGAATCTCAGAAATGTTGATCTTAGGAGTATAGCGGAGATGACAGAGGGAGCGAGTGGCGCGGATCTTAAAGCTATAGCAACAGAAGCTGGAATGTTTGCCATTAGGGATAGAAGGGAGTACGTAACACATGAGGATTTCCTGAAGGCTGTGGAGAAGGTATTTGGCTCAGAGCAGAGATTGGCCCAACAAATAGCTATGCATGAGGTTATGTATGGTTGATCTTTTCTTTTGTGCTCCTATTATTATTAGTGCGGTTATATACATCAATGGAATTGCTTCTTTATGGCTTAAGGTGTCAATAAGGAGATATGGATCGAGAGTTGCTCCAAAACCCCCATTACACTTCCCCTGTTTTCATGTGTCGGTTAATCTGCAGTATAAGCTGTGAGTATTGGTCCAACTGAATAGAAAGTGCACTTGCAAGTGAATAACTAAGAATATTAACTGGATTAGAGCATAAGGCAGAAGGAGGGCAGTCATTAAAAGTCTTGCTTCTGCGTTGTTGATTTCAAATTCGGTCTTTATTATTGGAATAAGGGTGGAACAGCCATTCTATGGGCATGGTTAAATATCCAGCAAGGGAAAGGGCAGCAGAAGCTTCTTCCGCACGCTTTTAGATAGAAAGCTAAGCGTTTAAAAATTTATCTTAGATGTAGGCAAGAGTTTAAAAATAAATCCCCAAAGTCCTACTGGGGTAAAAATGGTAAGCAAATTAATAGCTCTTGAAGTTTATCATAATCTTAGAGATATAGATTTCCGAATATTGAGAGGGGTAGAGCTGAATATGCGTTATCACCAATGGGTGCCTTTAGAGGATATTGCCAAGTTTGCGAGAACTGATGTTGAAACTGCCTCTTATCGCTTAGGAAAACTCGATAACTGGATGCTTGTAAGGAGGAGGAGTGATATTGGTTATATTGGTTATCAACTTACAATTCATGGGTATGATGTTTTAGCAATTAGAGCCTTTGCAAGAAAAGGTGTTATCGAGGCAATAAGCCAGACACAGATTGGTGTTGGGAAAGAGGCTGATGTTTATGTTGGGATAACTCCTCAAGGAGAAAAAGTTGCGGTGAAGTTTAATCGCATTGGAAGAACAAGTTTTACCAGAATTAAGCTTTATCGGAGAGATTTCATTGACAAACACCACATAAGCTGGCTCTATATTTCACGGTTAGTTGCTGAGAGAGAACATGAGGCTTTGCAATTGCTTTCCCCTATAGCTAAAGTTCCAAAGCCCATAGCATGGAACAGACATGCAATAGTGATGGAATTCGTTGAAGGTGTTGAACTAAGTGAGCTTAGAGATGATGATTTGACAAAAGAGGAGGCTGAGGACATTCTCAATAAGGTTTTAGAAGAATACCTTAAGATAGTGCGCTTTGGAATTGTTCATTCTGACATGAGTGAATTTAACATAGTTTTAACAGAAGATGATGATATTTTAATTATTGACTGGCCTCAATATCTCCCAACTGCATATCCAGAGAGTCTTGAATACTTAAAAAGGGATATATCTGTTTTGTTAAATGCGTTTCACAGAAGATGGAGAGTTAGAAGGAACTTTGATGAGGTCTGGAGTGAATTTTATGAAGCTTGGCTTGAGAGTAGACTTGAGAGTAGAAGAGAAAAAGATAATAAGGACTATGAGTATTAATAATGTGGCGAAGCAGGATGAATGAGAGACCAAAGTTTTTAAAGAAGTTTGAGGTGTGGGAGAAGAGACGTGAGATAGCTGTACTCTTTAGAGAAGCTTTAGAGGCTATCAATAAGCGGGATTTTGAAAAGGCGAAGAAAAAACTTGACAAGATAATGGAACTTTCAAAGGATGAACTCCCTGAAATATACTTTGAAGCATGTTTCAAGCTCGCTGAAACATTTTTTGAGGAAGATAACTATAGAGGAAGTGTAAAGTGTGCTTTAAGAGCTTTGTACAATGCTCCAACCAGAGAGCTTTATCTCCTTGGCATCTGCAGGGTTAGAGATATGCTCTTTATATTGAGGGAACAGGGAAATGTGGGAGTCTTCAGTAAAGATATGGATGTGATTTGTAGAAGCTTTGAAGATAACAAAGAGCTACAAGCCTTCGTAAAAGGACTAATTGCAATAGCAAAAGGGACAAAAGATGTGTCAGAATTTCTAAAGCAGATATCCACTCCAGAGTTGAAAGATGCACTTAAATTATTAGTCACACCTCATTAAACAGTTTTTCAATGATACCAGTTAAATACTCTTTTTCTGGCTTAATGGGATAATTGTAGGGTTCTTTACTTGGCTTCTCATTGTAGTATGGTCTATTGCATCCTGGACAGCCATATGTCATGAATGTCTCCTCTTTAATAATGTTTGCAAGATCCTTTTTGTCTATCCCAAAGTTTAACAAATTGCCATCTTCATCGAATTCAAATTCCTCAAATTGTTTTATGCAATTCTTGATCAGATAATGCCCGATTTGTATCTTTCTGTATCTATTTAAGCTGGGAGGTTTGGAATTCTCAAGCCTTGTTCCCTTAATTGGTGTAAAAGCAAAAAGTGATACTTCTGCTCCGAGATCGTATGCTCTCTGGATCGTTTCAAAAGCCTCTCTGTCAGTTTCACCCAATCCGATTATAAGATGAATGAAGGCTTTTTTCTCGCCAAAAATGTTTATGATTTCCTCCGCAAACTTCCACATCTCTTCCCAAGAATATAGGGACTCTTTGATTTCCGTGTAAATTCTCTTACTTGCGGCATCCAGTCCAACTCCAATGTAGTCAACTCCAAGCTCTTTGAACTTCCTAAGATACCTTTTATCAACTGGGGTTATAGAAACAGAGATTGGCAAATTTAGATTGTAAAAAGCTCCAAGAAGCACTAATACATCTTCTTCCAGTCCATCATAATCAATGGTTTGAAGACATATTCTTGTGAATCCCCCCTCTTTAAGCTTTTTTAAGACGGTTCTGAGATCAAAAACGGGCCAAGTTATACGAGAAAGTTTTTTTAAATCCGCTTTACTTTCCCTTGCTTGCGGACAAAAAGCACAGTTATTTATGCATCTTCCATTATGATAGGTCATTAAGTATGCTGTTGTTGGTTTTGCAAGCATCTTTGCTTTTAGGAGTCCCATTGCAACAGCTGTTCCATATGAAACCCTTATCAGCATTTTCCTTACACCTTTCTTACTCTTAGATTGATTTCTCCCTTTAAAAATCTTAGGAGTTGCAGAAGTATTAGAGGTATCAACGTAACTACTGGAAAAATAGGAAACACGACTTCATAGCTGTGTTTGATTTGAGAGATGTATCCGAAAACAAGGGGACCGGCTAAATATCCGAGGTCAAAGAACATTGTGTAGATGCTTGATCCAAATGTCCTAATCTTCTGAGGTAATTTAGCTAATGCCATCATTTGGAGGGAAGGAACGGCAAAACCAAAGCCCATTCCGAGAGGAATTGCGCTTAGATATGCTTTGGGTGGAGTTGGATTTAATGCTAACAAGATATAGGCCAATAAGAGCAGTGAAAATCCAAAAGTTGCAACGGGAGTTGGACCTCTCCTATCAGCTTCTCTTCCTCCGAAAACTCTTGTGAGAAGGCTAAAACCACCCATAATACTTGCATATATTCCAAAAGCACTGGTTCCAAGTCCTATCACTTTATAAAATGCGGGGAGAAATGTAAATGTTCCACTGTATGTTAGGGACATGAAGAATAAGGAGAAACAAGATACGATAAAGAAGGTATTTAAAATGAGTCTGTATGAAAGTTTTTGTTTTCTGTCTCTGTACACTTTGCTATCGTTATGTTTAGCAATTCTGGCTACTATCAAGACAAAAAAGACAGCAATCAAGGAAAGGAGGACTGTAAAAGCAAATGCCCATTGAAAGCCGAAATAATCTGCAACTATACCTCCGACTGCTGGTCCAATTAAATTGCTGAAAGAAAACATCATCCCACGCCAACCAAGGGTTTCTCCAACACGACCTTTGGGAGCTAATTCGATTGCTGTTGCAAGTGAGGAGGGGAAAAATAAAGCCATAGCAAAACCGTGAATACCTCTTCCAACTGCAAACAGTGTTAAATTTTCAAATGAGACAGACAGTACATACAAGACTCCAGCAACAGCGCCTAAAATGCTACCTAGCGTCATAACATGAAACTTCCAACCCCGGTCTCCAAGAAAACCTCCAAAAGGTTTCATGAAAAATGATACTATCGAGGAAACTGATGTTATTGAGCCTACAATAATTGGAGTTGCACCTAAGAGGATTGCCAAAGGAGAAATTAGAGGAGAAACTAATGCAATGCCAAGGAAGAAGAAAAACGTTGAAAAATGCAACAACCATATGTCTTTTGGAAAGTCCTTTAGCATGGTTATATCCCTGCAAAGGGTTCATCCATACCGTCTTTCAAATATGCAACACTCATATGTTTTGTGTTTTTTGCGAATCCCACATTTCCTTCGCGGTCAATCATGATTATTCCCATAGTGTCTTTTCCAAAGTATTTGGTTGCCAACTCAATTGCAGCTTCACTTGCCTTCTGTGCATTCAGCCCAAGTCTGACAAAATCAACTGCTGTTTTTGCCAGAGACAGCTTTATTGCAACTTCCCCAAGTCCAGTGCAAGATGCTCCAGCGAATTCATTGGCATAAGTACCAGCGCCGATTATTGGGGTATCCCCAACTCTACCAAATATTTTTAAGAAAACTCCTCCTGTTGAAGTCCCGGCAACAATTTCTTCTCCATCAAAAGCAACAGCTCCGACTGTGCTCCTCAGAACTTCGGGATATTCTTTGATCAGTTCGCTGATTTTCTTCCAGTATGGAATTGTGCCCTCTTTTAGGAGTTTTTCCCTAAGCTTTTTCCATTGCTCTATTCTCTCTTCAGTTGTAGGATCGTATTCTTCAAAACCCATTATACGGGCAAATTTGAGAGCTCCTTCGCCTACCAAGAGGACATGATCAGTCTTTTCCATAACTTTCCTTGCGACGCTTATTGGGTTTTTAACCCCCCATATGCTGGCAACGGCTCCGGCTTCAAGGGTCTTGCCTCTCATAATAGCGGCGTCCATCTCGACCTTGCCATCTAAAGTCAGCACACTCCCCGTCCCAGCGTTAAAGACCGGGTTGTCTTCCAGAGCTTTAATAGCTTCTTCAACGGCATCTAATGCTGAACCTCTCTTAAGTTCTTTCCACCCTGCTAAAGCTGCCTCTCTTACTCCTTCAATGGCCTTTGGAATTTTTTCTTCCTTTTTGATAGTGCCGGCTCCACCATGAACAATAATCGCAACCATCAAAACCACCGCTATTTAATGAATTTAAGAATGTTAAAAAAGTTGTGGAAGCGGGAAGATGATTAGCTTAGTGCCATGTTGATTATAGTCTCCCCTATATTCTCCAAGTATTCGAGAATTCTGCGATAGCTGTCCATTGCAATGGACTTTTTGTAGTCAATCTGTCCGATTTTTTCCTTTAGAGCAAGCATGAGGGAGTCTATTTTCTTCAAATCCCTCTTGGTTATTTGACTGAGCATCTCAGTGTACATCTCTTTTATGTACTCGACATCAATGTCATCATCAAAGTTTTCAGCAATCCTGATGATGTGATCTCCAATTCTTTCAATGTTGCGGACTATGAATAGGATTCCAATTAAGTCAAAACTCCTCTTGACAATTCCACTTTCTTCAATTAAACTCCTTTTGGAAAGTATCTTATTGACAGCCCTAATTGTGAGGAAATAAAATCTATCAAGCTCGTTTTCAAGGTCGTTGATGTCTCTGATTAATTCTTTTGTCTGGGATTTTTTCATGAAGTATAAATCCTCAAGCATGGAGACTATTATTGAGTTTATCCTCTCCAGTATCTCCCTGAGGTTTATTTCTTCATCGGCAAGCAAGCTTTTACTAACTATTCTTGTAGGTTCATCAAGTATTATTTCCACTCCTGGAAGGCTTTGAATCACCTTTCTAATTTTGACTTTGTAGTGAGGCAGTTCCTTTGTAAATTTGACTTCAAGAACATCATAGCCTTGAATGTATGCTGAAATAATTAGTCTGACAGCCATATCCGATGAGTATTCCTCCGAGATTATTAGTTCCTTCTTTTCGCTAATTTCCTTAGGTTCTTTGGGGAATATCGTTATTGAGCCATCGGGGTTAATAATCAGCGGCACAACATCTCCTTGTTTTAAGTTGTTTTCCTTAATCCATTTTTTTGGAAGAGAAATTATGTAGGAGCTCCTACCAGTAAATTGAATTTTTCTAAACTCCATTTTCACCACCTTGAGAACTATCTTACAATCGTTTTGTAAATATTTTCACAATTCTCCTCAATATCAGGATTATCAGCAGTCAATGTCTATATAGATTGGACAGAATATATAAAGATTATGAGAAAAGCAAAGTTAACGAACTAATTTTATACCCTCTTCAAGAGCCCTAAAGTTGATTTCCCAGAGTTTTTCTTTGAGTGTCTCCTTTATTCCCTCTTTCAAACTGTCCTTCTTAAGCGGAATGAGACCCTTTCCATAGGCATAGCCAAGCATTACAACACCCATAGTTCTTGGATTTATTTTATCTGCCACCTCCTGGAAGTTGAGCATGTCAGTAGGACAAATCTTTAGGAGCGCTTCTTTTATTTCATCTAAATCCGGGTACCTTTCTTTTCCTACCAGTGTTGTTGCTGTGTGTATTGGGTAGGCGTTTACAATTGCATAGCTCTTTTTGCTTAAGAAACGTGCATTTCTTAGGGCTTCTGCTGGTTCTAAAGCGAGCATTAAATCAGCCTCACCTTCTTCAATGAGTGGAGAATAAACGTCTTCACCAAAGCGCAGATATGAGAGAACACTACCATATCGCTGGCTCATGCCAAGTGTTTCCCCTATTCTGACCTTGTAACCTTCATGCATTGCAGCACTTCCGATTATCCTTGAAAGAGTTAACCCTCCCTGACCGCCAACTCCAGCTATTATGAGATTAAACTCCATCATTATCACCATAAAAATTTAGAATGTACTGTTAAAAAAGCTACTGCAGGGTTAAATGTGGGATTTTCTGAAAATTTTGAGATTTTCCTTCTCTTTGAGCAAAATATAATCGAAAACAGAAAATTAAGCTTCAAGCTTAAGCCTTCTGATTACGAATTCCCTGTCAAGAGAAGCCAAGAAGCTTGCCAATCTCGGTCCTCTGTCTTTGCCGATGAACAGCTGATAGAGAACTTTGAACCACTGTTTGCTTGGAATGTTCCTCTTTTTAGCTGCATCAAAAATTATATTGTTAAGCGCATCAACGCTGAACTCTTCTCTCTTCTCCAACCATCCGGCAACTTCCTTGAGAGCTTCTTTAATTTCCTCACTTACCTCGATTTTTGGAGGCTCTTGAAGGATTGAGAATTTCACTGCGTCTGGAGCGTATTTGCTTACCCAATTCTTTGCAAGCGTAATCCTAAGTTTAATTCTTTCAGTATCTTCTTCCGTAAGATTTTGTGGAACATGGCCTTGCTTTTTAAGGATTTCAATAATTTTATCCTCATCCAAATGAGGCATCTGCACAAGGACGACAAGGAATCTAAATGGTGCCTGGGCGACTAACTGTTCTGGAATCTTTGGCATTGAGAGTTTATATGTTCTTTTGAGCTCAATTTCTTCTTCCTCATTTTTTGCCTTTTCGAGACCAAAGTATATGCGCTCGACTTTGTCGAATTCATCGTAGAGGTTCAACAAACCTAAGCCGAGGTCAATTTTAATTTCCTTATTTGGCCTGTGTCTGGCATAGAGGAATCTTATCACTCCAGGCTCAAGAACTTCATAGAGATCACTAAGTAAGATAACGTTGCCCTTTGAACCGCTCATTTTACCTTTTTGTCCTTTTATTCCAACAAACTCGTACATGAGTGTCAGTGGAGGCTCTTTGCCATAAACTGCTTTGATAATTTCCCTTCCAGTATCAAAGCTCGAACCAGCTGCCAGGTGATCTTTTCCTGCAGGTTCAAAGTCAACTCCAAAGTGTGCCCATCTCATGGGCCAATCCACACGCCACCTCAGCTTTACATTTCCTTTCCTTATGTCTGTCTCTCCTTCACTTCCACAACGTGGGCATTTGTATTTTACCTTCCATTCACCGTCCCATTGGATAAAATCTGCCTCTTTTCTACACTTTGGACAGTAAATTTGAACAGGTTGCCATCTCTCTTCTAAATGAGGCTGTTTTGCCATGTCGCGGAATTTGTTAAGAATTGCAACTATCTTGTCTCTATTCTCAAGAGCCTTTCTTATATCATTGGCATATTCTCCACTCTTGTAAAGCTTGCTCGCCCTCAGGAAATCAACTTCTATGCCGAGTTTTTCAACTTCACTTTCAAAGAGCTCCATGAAATGCTCTGCATAGCTGTTGTGACATCCCCAAGGATCGGGGACTTCACTGACCGGCATTGTCAAGTATTCTTTCCATTCGCTTGGAACATTCTTTGGAACTTTTCTGAATCTATCGTAATCATCCCACATGTGAATGTGCCTAACCTTTTTCCCTTTATCTTTTAATGCATGACCGACAATGTAAGCGGTAAAAAGCTCCCTAAAATTGCCGATATGGACATATCCACTTGGGGTTATGCCGCTTTCAACAACATATTCCTCTTTGTAACCTCTCTCTCGTATTATCTTTTCAGCCATATAATCTGCCCAATGAACCATTCTCACCACCTGCTGGTAAATATGAGAGATAGTTTTTTAAGCTTTGGCTCTTTCTCCGAAAACTTTATAAAGTTGCAGGTGCATGACTAATAAAAAAAGTAAAAATAAGACCAAAGGTGTTGATGAAAATGGTTTGGAAAGAGCTGGGAAGCTATGAGCTTGAAAGTTTTCAAGTGTTCTTTCCGGCATCTTTGGAAATCCAGGAAGAACTTCTAAAAGCAGGATTTAAAGTGCCCTATGACAAAGAAAAGGGCTTTGCAACTCCAATACCGGTTGTAACAGCATTTAAAACAGGTAGAAAACTCAGAAAAGATAAGCTGTTAAAGGGCAAGAAAATTAAAGAGAACGGTAATTTTGTTGAAATTAGTCCAGAAAGAGCATTATTGAAACTGCTAATAAATGAGAAAGGGTTCTTGAAATTGGGATTTGAAGTTGAGCAATATCATCTTGAGGATTTAGGCTTTGTGAGGGTACCTCCAAGAATCTGGAGTACTTGGGCCAGCTTTTCGTTGCCTATTGATACTTTTGGAGATATAATTGAAAAACTCGAACAATTTGCTAATGGAAGACCAAAAGGCATGTATTTTGCATCAAAAAGCAATGGGAAAGAGATTGAGGTTTATTCCTATAAAGGAAGGAAAGCCAAAAATCTTGGCATCCCAGTTTTTGGCTACAATCTGAGCTTAGAGTCATTTGAGCTGGTTAAAGAGTACCTAAACGAAAAGGCAGAGCAAAATAGAGTAAACAAGGAAGTTTTACCATATCTTAAGTTGGGCTTGAAAAAGAGAAAGGAAACAAAAGCTGGCTTAAAAGTTGGCATAGTATGGAGAGAAGGAAAGGCAGAAAGAATAACGCTTAAGCTTTCAACAACATATCCAAAAATTAAGATTGTCGGGCTTTATGGAGAGCTGGAAGGAAAGTCAAGAGGAGAGCTCAGTAAGGAAAAAGAGCACTTTGTTATAGTTCATTCCAATGACTTCTATTGGGCTCTTTTAAATATCAAGAATGCTTTCGGCTTTTAGCTACCTAATGTTAGGCGTCAGACGAAAAGTATATTAATATCTTATTAAATTTTTCATTTGGTGGAATCATGCTCTATGCTGGGATTGCCGCGGCGTTTATCCTCTTCGCAATATGGATAACGAGGTATCTTGGGGAAGAATATGCATGGATAAACAGGAAGATAATTCATTTTAGCATTGTTCCAGCTATATTGTTTTATAATGCTGGGCTAATTGCTCGAGAAATTTTTGCAGTATCTGCATTGTTATTTGGAGCTTTTCAGTTGCTCACCCATATAAGAAGGGATGAGCTTTCTTGGTATCAAATAAGAAATAACTATGGAGATGTTTTCTTTGCATTTTCAGCGGCAGCTGTTGTTTGGTTCATTGAGAAAGAATATGCCATTGTAATCCTTCTTGTGATGGCAATAAGTGATGGTGTCACTGGAATACTGAGGTTTTTCTACTTTAGGGCAAAGGGATTCAATGTTAGGCTCAGAAAGCATTGGATTGGTAGCGTAGGCTACTTAATTTCCGCGCTCATAATAGTGGCAATTATTTTTCCACAATCTTCGATTGTATCAAAGGTTATTTGGGCTGGGATACTCACATTGGCGGAGTATCAAGGGTTTCTTGATGATAACTTAGCAGTTCCTCTTGTTGGAGTTTTAATAAAGGGGATCTTGTAATTACTCAGCCCATCTAACCTTTAAGCTGTCTTTTTTCACCTTGTTGAACTCTTCCTGTAAAGCCTTCCCGGTCTTTTCCATAAATGCTTCGATGTCGTCAATTCCGATTTCCCTTAGGCCAATAGCGTTGACATCTTTGGGTATTCCTTTGGCTTCAACGTTTATGCCTATGTGGATTTTAATGCTGACTGGAGAGACAGTTGCTATTGAGATACTGAGCTTTCTGTCTTTAATATATATGTCGTCTCCTTTTCGTCTGGTTTTCACACCGTATTCAGACAGAAGCTCGCAGATCTTTGCTATAAACAGCTTTTGCAATGCTGATGCAAGTAGGACGTTGGGAAAGTCAAAAACCTCGATTACGTAGTGAACCATATCATCGCTTTTGATTTCCTTTTGGGCTCTCACGTCTTCAATGTCAATCATCTCTTCGACTTTCACATCACACTTGCCCCTGAAAACAACTATGGAGTTTCCAAGAATCCCAAAATTTCTATAAGCCCAATGGCTTCTTATTGCGGAGCCATCGTAATCAATTCTTTTGTCTTTAACAACCAGAAGTTCCATTATAGACCCTCCAAGACTTTTCTCAAATCTTCAAAACTTTTTACATCAACCCACATTTGAATGAACTTTACATTTGGGATTTCCATTTTTATGTCTTTAATATGAAGCGTTCTGTCGTCAATATAAATTATCTCATCAATTTCATACCCTATATTCCTGAGTTGTTCAACTGTTCTTGAAATCATGCTTGCCTTGTCTGGGTGATTCTCAATTTTAGGGAAGAGGAAGTAATTCCAGAGCCCAAGAGCTTCAAGAATTGGTCTAACAAGTTCTTCCATATTCCAGCTTGCTATACTTAGGATGAACTTATCCTTTGCCCAGTTTAAGAATTCTCTAACGCCTGGGAACAGTGAAAGCTCATTACCATAGGTATCAATCACAGTATCGTCATGAACTTCAAAAGGTGGTACAAGCTGAGAAGCATCCTCATGATCCCATAAAGTGCCATCCAAATCTAAAATCAACAGCTTCATTTAACCACCCTAACAAATTATGGAAGTAACCTATAAAACTATCTTACTTTAGCACAGTTTCCAGTTTCAAAATCTTGGAATCTCTTGTAGAAAAGATGATTCTTGAGGACCGTGCATAGGCGGATTTGGCCTATCAAATGCCCAGCCCCTTTTTCAGGGGCAAGAAACTCGGGCTGTTGGGAGCGGCAGACTAAACGGGTCGGTTTCCCTTCCCGCTTACATCCCCGCCCCATCAAACCCGTCTTCTGCGGGCGCCCTCGTCCCTGGCATGGGCCGGTCACCCAGGCCCTGCGCCAGGGAGTGGCCGCCTATTTTCGGGGACCGCTTCGGCCTTAGATGCCTTCAGGCCTTATCGGACGCGGCGTAGCTGCCCGGCTATGCCCTGTAGGACAACCGGTAGACCAGAGGCCGCGGCACCCTGTTCCTCTCGTACTGGGGGCACCTTCCCCTCAGGCGGCCAACACCCCCGGTAGATAGCATCCGACCTGTCTCACGACGGTCTAAACCCAGCTCACGTTCCCCTTTAATGGGTGAACACCCCCACCCTTGGCCCCTGCTGCAGGGCCAGGATGGGAAGAGCCGACAGCGAGGTAGCAAGCCTCGGGGTCGATATGGGCTCTCGCCCGAGACGACTCTGTTATCCCCAGGGTAGCTTTTCTGTCATCCCAGGCCCCCACCGGGGAGGCACTGGGGTTCGCTAGGCCACCCTTTCGGGGCTGGACCCGTAAC
>CAZTOS010000023.1:0-29928 GCA_964615185.1 uncultured Thermococci archaeon | reverse complement strand
CCTTAGACCGAGCCTGCGGGTTGAACCTCATGGTGATGGGCCCGCAAACCTCCCCATCACTGGCGAGTCACTGAAACCCTCGCAAAAGGGGAGGAGATCAGCTAAGCATATATTTGTAATTAACTTTCATCCTTTTCCTTCTTTTGATGACTGTCAGGATTTTTAGGTGAGATCTTTAGATTAAAACCCTAGAAACTACAGTATCCACAATTCCGGGAATCCGGAAAACCAAAAAACTTGCAAAATTCAGAAAAGGCAATAGTGCAACTTTTCAAACAGTTATTGCAACTTGCTACTCAGAGATGCTGAGCAAGATGCACTAATACAAAAAATATAAAAACAAGTTTACAGACGTAGTATCATGAGGTATTTATTACTTGATATATGGCAACCAGATTGCCCAATTGTGTACCTCTCTGAAAAAATGGAAGATCTGAGAATTTATATTATAATGCCTCATGTTCTTCCCAGAGAGACCCGCGTTCTCTTTACTGTAAGGGGGGAAGACGTTCAAGATGCCATGGAGGTTCTCAGAAAAAACGAATACGTAAAACATGCTAAAACCCTTTGGAAGGATGAATCCGGAGAGGATATTGAGGTAGTGTGTAAAACTACGGATGCAATGGAAAAGTTCCTTCAGTCCCATGTTGTTTTTCAGCGCTCTCTTTATGCATTTGGCGGCTTCGAGAGGTGGTTTGTTATTGTCAAAAACAAGAGAGACGAAAACGAAATCCTGAACAGGCTTAAGGAAAAGAACGAAGTGAAAATTGTGGAAAAGGGGAAGACCAAAGGACGGGATTTCAGAACGATGATATGGCTCATGGCGAATCCACTGGCTTATCTCCAAATAGCATCCATACTAACCAGCCTCAATCTTTCTAAAACTCAGGAGGCTCTATTAAAAGAAACTCTGCAGGGAGGATATTACAACTATCCCCGAGGCATCACACTAACTAAATTGGCAGAGAGAATTGGTGTCTCAAAAGCAACTGTTGTGAAAAATCTCAGAAAGCTTGAAAACACCAGCATGCAAGTGTTCCTCAATCTTTTAAAGATAAAAGAAGAAAACAGAAAAGATGGAACTAAAATAAAGACTTCACAGCATTGATGACATCATCTGCCTTTGGTATCATGAACTGCTCCAATGGAGGGCTGAAAGGATGAGGTACGTTTTTAGCTCCCACTCTCCGTATAGGAGCTTCAAGCTGTCCGAACAATTCTTCGGATATAGTTGCAGCAATCTCAGCTCCCCATCCTGCCCTTCTCCAAGTCTCATGAGCAATTACAGCCCTTCCGGTTTTCTTTACTGACTTAAGAACAGTCTTTTTATCCCATGGAACAAGAGTTCTTAGGTCGAGAACCTCGACATCAATTCCTTCTTTTCCCAAGTATTCTGCGGCTTTCAGAGACTCATGCACCATTCTTGACGTAGTTATAACTGTTACATCACTTCCCTCCCTCTTTACATCAGCTTTTCCTAGGGGTATATAGTATTCTTCCTCTGTAACAGGGGCCTTTATTTTGTAAAGAGATTTGTGCTCGAAAAATATCACGGGGTCTGGATCTCTTATTGAGCTCTTTATAAGCCCCTTGGCGTCATACGGAGTGGAAGGAATGACAACTTTTATTCCTGGGACATGCATAAATATTGTCTCTATGCTTTGAGAATGCTGAGCAGCCGCAGATTTTGCGACCCCATCCGGCCCTCTAAGAACTATGGGCAGGCTAACCTGTCCTCCCGTCATGTACCTAATTTTCATTATTTGGTTTGTTATTGCTGTTATTCCGGTGAAGAGAAAATCGGCAAAATGAAACTCCACCACAGGCTTCATGCCAGCCATTGCTGCACCAAGAGCTGAACCGTATATCACCTCTTCCGAAATTGGGGTGTCAAATATTCTATCTCCCACATTTCCCAGCAAACACTTATATGCTCCGAATATTCCTCCCTGCTTTGCTATATCTTCTCCGTAGGTTATAATGGTCTCATCCTTAAGCATCTCTTCAAGAATGCCCTCACATATTGCCTGGGCAAATGTTATAATTCTCTCTCCCATTTTGTTCACCTCAGTAGTCATAGCCGGAATCATCAACGAAGAGATCCGTAAGAGCATCCTCTGGTCTTGGGAATTTGCTCCTTTTCGCAAATTCAACAGCTTCTTCAATCATCCCATCCACTTTTCTGTCTATCTCCTCCATTTCTTCTTCACTCAGAATGCCATTCTCAAGTAAGAATTTTTTATATCTTCCTATGGGCTCTTTTTCCCAGAATTTCCTAACTTCTTCCTTGGATCTATAAAGCTCAGGGTCTCCAACAAAGTGCCCTTTCAGTCTGTACGTCTTAGCCTCTATTAAAAACGGACCTCCTCCGAGTCTTGCCCTCTCTATTGCAACTTTTGCGGCTTCATAAACCTCAAGAACATCATTCCCATCGATTGTCACTCCGGGTATTCCATATGAAGCTGCCCGAACCGCAACATTCTTAACGGGTATCATTTCTTTTGCTGGTGCCGTTGATGCATATTCATTGAACTCCACGACAAATATCACCGGAAGGTTATAAACTGCGGCGAAATTCAGCCCCTCGTGGAATGCACCCCTGTTTGTTGCTCCATCCCCAAAAAACGAAACAACAACCTGATCTGTCCCTTTGAATTTAATTGCAAGTCCTGCTCCAACTGCTATGGGAATTCCTCCACCAACTTCTCCATTAGCTCCCAGCACGCCCTTTGAAACATCGGCTATGTGCATTGAGCCCCCTTTCCCCTTACAGTACCCGGTCTCTTTTCCATAAAGCTCTGCCATCATTCGTTTTAAATCCGCACCCTTTGCTATCATATGTCCATGCCCTCTATGGGTGCTCGTTATGTAATCGTCCTCCCTAAGATTTGCCATTACTCCCGTTGCGATAGCTTCTTCTCCCACATACGAATGGATAAATCCGGGAATTTCGCCCCTAAGGAAATTCTGTTCCGCCGTCGTGTCAAACTTTCTTATCTTCACCATTGTCTCATACATCCAAATCAGCTTCTCCCTTGGTATGTCTTCCCATCTAACCCGCATTCAAACACCCCCTAATATAGACCCGCACGTTTAGGTAACCAAAGAGAAAGCTGTGGAAACAGCATCGCAATTATTAATGCCAGTATGGCGGCAAGTATTAATGGAAGTGCCTCCTTAGCTATATCCTCTAATGATACCTTGGCTATATTTGCCGCAACATATGCATTCACGGCAACAGGAGGAGTTACCTGACCTATTGCAAGATTTATGGTCATGACAACTCCAAACCACAGAGGATCCCATTTAAAATGCTGCATAATTGGCATGAAGATGGGGAGGAAAACATAGTATATTGAAATTGCATCCAGAAACATCCCGGCAATCAGCAACATGATGTTGATCAAGAACAGTATGACTATTGGATTGACTGAAAAACCCATTATTGCAGCCACCGCATGATCTATCAGACCCGCAGTTTGTTCAACCCATGAAAACAGTGTTGCAAATGTAACAACAAACATAACAACAGCTGAGGTTTCTGCGGAGTCTCTTAGAATCTTGATAAACTTCTTAAAAGTTATTGTCCTGTAAACAACAGCCCCTATGAACCAAGAATAAACAACTGCCACAACTGCCGCCTCAGTTGGGGTAAATACTCCTCCATAAATCCCCCCAAGTATTATCAATGGAGCTAATAGACCAAGGAGAGAATCTTTAAATGCACTAACAATTTCACTCATGCTCCTTTTTTCAACACCTCCCCTCCAGCCTTTCTTTCTGGATATCAAGTATGTTGTTACTATCAAAAGGGAGCTTGTGACTAATCCGGGGATTATACCTCCAATAAAAAGGGCTCCAATGGAAACGCTCGTTATTACACCGTAGATGATAAAGGCTATGCTTGGGGGTATTATTATTGCCAAACCGGATGCGGTTGATATGACACCGGCTGAAAAGCCTTTGGAGTAGCCACTCGCTATCAATGCAGGGATTAAGATAACCCCCAATGCCGCCGTGGTCGCTGGTCCTGAACCAGAAACTGCTCCCCAAAATGTTGCCACCACTACTCCAACTATTGCAAGACCCCCATAGATGTTTCCTATTAGAAGTTTTGCCAGTCTTATTATTCTCTCTGCGATGCCCGATTCCTGCATGGTTACACCCGCAGTTACAAAGAACGGGATTGCGAGTAAAGGAAACTTTGCTATAGCCGAGTATATGTTTGGTCCAACCACCTCAATCCCATAAGCATAGTGCCAGATTGCAAATATTGAGGCTATGCCAAGGGATGTTCCTATCGGAACACCGGCAAGAAGGAGAATACCAAAGATGAGAAGTATAAGAACCGAAGGATCAAGCATTTTTCATTGCCTCCCTTATGCTCTGTGCTATTCTAAAAATCACCAGAATGGATATTATTGGCATTCCAATTGTATATACCCACATTGGAATACCCAAAGCCATCGTCGTTGAATGATAAATTGTCATATCAAGATAGACGTACTTGGCTGTGAGATAAAGAACCACAATGAAAAGGATTAAACTGAGTATCTGCCCGAATATTATAAGATGCTTTCTTACGGGCACCCTATCCCTTACAAACACCATGGCCAGATGAGAACCTCTTCTAAATGCCATACCTATCCCCAGGAACGTTACCCACACGAAAAATGCCACTTCAATTTCTTCTGTAAACGCTATAGAAGCGTGAAAGAGGTATCTTGTAACAACGTTTACAAACGCTACAAGGATCATGATAAGAAGAAGAACGGCTGCAACATACCCCTCTGGTTCGATTTTCTCTGCCAAATCAAACACCTCCTTTCCGAAAAAAGAAAAATTAAAATGAGTCACGAAGGAATTTCAACTTTTATGCCGAGGGCATTCTCGATATCTGAAACTGCGTCATTTACTAAGTCATTTCCAATCTTCGGTATCCACGTCTTGTAAACACCGCCAACCTTGGCTTTGAACTCCGCCCTCTGGTCTGGAGATAAAGCTGTTATTTCCATTCCCTTATCTTCCAAAAAGCTGATGGGCTCTGTTATCTCGGGAGTGTAGTTGTATTCTTCTTTTAGTATTTTGATGGAGGTGCCGTCGTCAAGACCTATACGTGCCATAGCTTTTTCCCATCTGGCCGCTTTTATGGCGGCTTCCTTTATTATCTGCTGGGTCTGTGGGTCAAAAGATTCCCACGTCTTTTTGTTTACAGCAAATATTAGCGGGTCAATTGCATAGTCCCATATCGTCATGTATTTGTGGAACTCGTAAATCTTGTATGGAATTATAACGATGTTTATTGGGTTTTCTTGCCCATCAACTACTCTCTGCTGGAATGCTGTAATAGCATCACCCCAGTTCATCATCGTCGGATCGGCACCCAAGGCTTTGAATGTGTCAATGAATATGGGTGAGCCAACTACCCTAATTTTCAGCCCTTTAAGGTCATCTGGAGTTTCAATCGGATGCTTCCAGTTGGTTACTTGTCTAAATCCATTTTCACCCCATGCTAATGGGACTACACCTTTGCTTTCTAGTATTTCTGCAATTCTTTTGCCCGCTTTTCCATTCTCCACAGCATCAACTGCCTTGTATATATCTCCCTTCTTATTTCCTTCAGGGAAGAAGAATGGCAGTATAAACAGGTTCAGCTCTTTAACCTGAGGTGCCCAGTTTATTGTCGAGCCAACAGCAAAGTCCGCAACTCCTTGGCTAAGTAAAACAAACTCATTTGTCTGTTTTCCTGCAAAAAGCTGTCCAGAGAAATATATCTGAATCTTCACTCTGCCATTTGTCCTTTTCTCTACTTCATCTGCCCACATCTTTGCAGCTTGTCCCCAAGGGGAATTTGGTCCAACAACAACACTCATTTTGTATACCTTAGCGGGTGTGGGAGATGCTGAAGAAGATGGCGAGGTTGATTCCGACCCAGTAGAGGCTGAGGCTGTAGAAGTGGTGGTCTCTTTTCCTACACACCCAGCTCCAAGCACGCCAAAAATCAAAATTCCCAACAACAACACAGCCCCAAATTTTCTCATCTTTACACCTCCGTTTCAATTAACGCTATCGGCTCCCCAACAGGAACCTCATCTCCTTCCTTATGTAGTATCTTAACAAGAATTCCATCAGCCGGGGACTCAACTTCTCCGGTAAGCTTTTCGCTTTCCACCTCCACTATTACCTCACCTTTCCTAACAGAATCTCCCTCCTTTTTCATCCACTTTATTATAGTGCCACTTTCCATAGTCAGGCCTAATTTTGGCATTACTACTTCCACTTTCACAAATATCCCCTTCAATCATTTATAACCTTTGCAAATTTAAAAATTTATGGCGAACATGTTAAACACATGAGTTATCTAAATTAAACCTTCTGCATGATTAAATCCATAGACGAGTTTTAGAAAGTACAGCGTAATGCTTAATCAACCTATACAATATAGTTGCCGTGCCCTTGATGTGTGAGAGCTTTTGTGCATGAACCACTCTCTGAACCAGCTCTAATTTTGTACATATTGGTGATTAGTGTCTTGTTACTTTAGAAAAAGAGAAGGCATCCATAAGGAAGATGTAGCCCAAAATGGCGAAACGGGACATGGATAACTTCATGAGAAGGGAGCATTATAAAAGAAGACAATGCCAAGCACATCCATGATCAATATGACCCGAAAGACAAGCCAGAGCATTAAAAGAAGTGAAATCAGCCGAGGCTTTCGGAAGAGCGGTTCTTTTTGAGTTTTCTGTCCGTTTTCATTGAATTATCATTTTAAAGAAGCCTTAAAGCCCTCTCATAATCCTTCTTCGAGTAAAGCACCAAATAGACCTCCCCCACGTTCTCTGCTTCCCTTGAAAACTCTTCAACTGTCTCAAGGAACGTTCTTACAACTTCCTCAAAAGGACAGCCATAAATTCCAGCACTTATGGCCGGAAAAGCTATGCTTCTAACTTTTAATTCATCAGCTTTTCTTAAAGCTCCAAGAATGGCTTTCTTGAGCCTCTCTTTTTTATCCTCATCCCATCTGCCGCCGCAGTAAGGGCCAACTGTGTGAATGACATATTTAATCCCATACTGCTCCAACCTTAAAGCTGGAGTTACAACGACTTCTCCATGCTCAATCCAGTCCCTTCCAATCTGCTCCCTCATAGCTTCCTTGCTTATCCTTATATACTCCCGAACGTTTCCAGCGGCAGCTTTTGCTATCGCATAAGCAACTCCACCGCCATGCTCCAAATACTTGTTGGCGGCATTTACAATGGCTTCAGCTCTAAAACGGGTTATATCCCCTTGAGCAATCTTAAAAATTAAATTTCCAAAGCGGAATTCCATAACCTCACCTCCTTAGGAGATATCTCTTCAGAGCAAGGAGCTTTTCACTTTTATTAATAAGTTCATCCAAAAGCTTTTCAAATTTGTCAAGATTGCTGTTTATAACCTTATGTAGCTTATTTCCATCTCTTGGGAGACCATATTTGCTCATGGTGATTTTTGCTTCCTTAGATGCTTCTATTATCCATTCCTCAAGCCTTGGAGAAAGGATTATTACAAAGTTGTTATTCCCTTCATCAAGTAGAACTCTGATACCAAGTTTTTGTGAGTCTTCAATAGTTTTTAGCTTCCCAATGTAGCGTGGCTGAATGCTAAACGGGTCTTCGTCAACAACGCCAATACTACTCACACTTCTGCTCAGCCTTTTGCACACTTCACTTTTTGAGCCAGCGTGAACAATCTTCCTTTTAGGAACGCCCAGCTTTTGAATGAGGAGCTTATCTGGATTACATTCCACAAAAACAACACCTTCAAATTTCATAACTGCTCCTCCAAGAATCTATCAATGTTAAAGAAAACATCGAGTTCAAGGCTTATAATTTTCTCCAATTCATTTCTACTTAAGGGCTTCGCTTTTGTCTGGTAATCCTCAAAGTAAACCACAAATACGTTGATATCTTCTAATGGACTCTTTTCGAGCACAGAAAGGAGGAAGTATGGATTGTGAGTTGAGATGAAGTACTGATTGCTTTCATCTAACGCTATTCTCTCAGCCAAGAACTTGGTGTAATATGGGAAAGCGTGAGCTTCTGGTTCTTCAAAAACTAAAATCGAGTTTTTGTTAGATTCAATTGCCGTCAAGTAGAAAACAATTCTCTGCAAAGTGTCTGAAACTACAGAGTACGGATAGCTTATAAGTATGTCCTCTAAAAGCTTCACCACTTCGATTTTATTTTCTTGGGGTTTGAGGGCTATTCTTAGCCCGTACGATTTAAAGATGTCCGCAATCGTTGATTTTAGCTCTTTATGAGTTAGCAAAATAGTTAAAAGGTTCCTACCATCTGGAGGCAACAAAAATTCTGGATTGCCCGGAGAGAATTTATTTAATTTTTTGAAGCGATAGAATTTGAAGTTTTTGAGCTTTTGAAGTGGAATGTAGCTTTTAGGGACTAATCTTCCGCTGTATTCAAGCTTTACATCACCGAACTCTCCATACTTCCCAACAAATATTGCTCCATCAAAGCTCATTGTGAACTTTACTTGTTCCGTAGACATTTCAATGACTTCATTTAGGTCATTGTCATAGAAAAGATTCGCAACGTTCTCAAACCTAACAAAATCTCGCAAATCTCCGCCATAGCCACCAAAAGAGAGAATTCCTAAAGCCTCTAAGATGTTGGACTTTCCCACGTTGGGCTTGCCAATAAAGATGTTAATTCTTTTACAGTCAAGCTTTAGACTTTTGATTGACTTGAAGTTTTTGATTGTGAGGGTTTTGATCATGAGGAATCACCGAAAAGATCTATGAGATTAAGCAATATTAAGCTTATCCCCTCAGATATGGACATTTTTCTGAGAAAAATATAAACTTCTTCCTCTTTTCTGGCAATTTTTGAACACGCTCAATTTTTCTTAATGTTTCAACTAATTCTTCCCTTAGCTTCAAAAGACTTTTCTTAAGATTTTCAGCTTCCTTAGCGATTTTATTAATTTTCTCGTCTTCTAAAAGTGTCTGGATAATGTTCATAATCGCGACTATAATTGGTAAGCAATACTCCCTTTCTTTCATTGAGAGATTATCCACATGTTCTTCATATATGATATAAGCGCCAAACCGCACTTCAAGAATATCTCCAACCTTTTGTGGGTGTATTGCCTTTTCAGCATCTTCAAGCACAGAATTCTTATCTCCGTTAGCTATCTTTTGTAGCTTGGAATGTATAAATCGAGAGAGCGCACTACACAGAGAAAGACTCTCATTTTTCTCCTTGATGAAATTATGGGATATTTGGGGTGGAAATTCTTTAATTTTTTGATTAGCTATTTCTTCCACAATTTCCATTATTTTTGTTTCAATGTTTTCGTACTCCTTCTCTGTCTCAAAATACCTCCATAATGTACTTAACTCCGGAAAGTGATACTCCTGTATATCATTTATGAAGCTAAGAGGTATTTTGCATCTTGTTCCTATATGTGGCTCGATTATTATAGCTTTTTGGCTGTCATCAACTTGAATGCTCCAATGATTCTCGAATGCTTCCCGTAGCGGAATGATAACTTTTTCCTTGATATCTCTCAAGTGACTCTCCTTTGCATGGATGTCCTCATGTTTTTTAAGCTCATACCTTGCAACGAAAAGCGAAACGAAAAGCGAAACAATGCCAGATATCACAGCCGATACTTGCATTGCATCCATAACCTCACCCCGCAAGCTTCTCCACAACCTCTTCAGCTTTTTCCAAAATTTTCTCCTCGTCCAATGTGAGAACTTCTCTATCGAGCATCAAAATCTTCCCATCAACTATCGTCGTTTCCACATCGTTGCCGTTTGCAGAATAAACCAGATGACTTATAACATTATTAATGGGTCTCAAGTGTGGCTGATTGAAGTCTATAATCACCAAATCAGCCAAAGCACCTTCTTTTATTACCCCAGCATTCAAGTGCAAAGCTTTTGCACCGTTCTGGGTTGCCATTTTAAAGATTGTCTTTGCATCGGCAACCGTTGGATCTAAGTTGTGAACTTTGTGAAGCAATGCAGCGATTTTCATCTCCTCAAGCATGTCCAAGTTGTTGTTGCTTGCACTTCCATCAGTGCCGAGACCTATGTTTACCCCAGCATTCAAAAGTCTCTCAATGGGCATAACTCCACTCGCAAGTTTCATGTTTGAGGCTGGATTGTGGGCGATGCTCACGCGATGTCTTGCCAAAATATGAACATCCCAGCTATCAAGCCATACACCATGAGCTATTATAACGTCATCGGCTAAGAAGCCGATATCATCGAGCAGAACAACGGGGCTCTTTCCATAACGTTCAGCTATCTGGCCTATTTCAGTCATCGTCTCAGCCACATGAATTGTTATGAGCTTTTTGTGTTCATTAGCGAGCTCTCTAACCCTCTTGAGGAGAGCTATTGAGCAAGTGTAAGGTGCATGAGGGCCAAATACAAAGTGAATTCTCTCAGAGTTCAGCTTTTCAATGAATTTCATTGTTTTTAAAGCCACTTTAATCTCTTTTTCCGTTTTGTCAAGCTCACCCAGGTCAATCATGCCATAGCTGAGATATCCCCTAATGCCGGACTCAAGAACAACTTCCGCAACTGCATCCATGTAAAAATACATATCCAAAAAAGCCGTAGTTCCTGTTTTAATCATCTCCAATGCTCCAAGATATGCCCCAACTTTGACGTATTCTCTTGTAAGCTTCGCTTCCTTTGGCCATATGTGCTCTCGAAGCCAGTCCATAAGGGGCAAATCATCAGCCAACCCTCTAAAGAGTCCCATTGGGGAATGGGTGTGCAGATTTATGAACCCTGGAGAGATAACTTTTCCCTTTGCATCTATAACCGTATCAGCGGCCTCGCTTATTTCCTTGGCAACCTTGACGATTCGATTGTTCTCTATGAGAACGTCAGCTTTGAGCACCTCAAAATTCTCACCGTAAATGACGTGACCGTTCTTGATGAGAATGCTCATTTCAACCACCCTTTTTAAAAGAGGTCTGAGAAATGAAGAATTATAAGGTTTTTGCAATAAAGAAAGAAAAGAAGTCAGACAAAAGCCGTCTTCAGCACATCAGCACAGCCACACTTTCTTTCTTCTGGAATCCTTGGGATGCCCTTCTTAAGAATTTCTTGGACTTTATAGTTGTTCTCCTTCATGACCCTAAGCACCTCTTGAGCGTCAACGGGCTTATCAGCCCAGACATCATAGTCCGTAATCGTTGCGATGTTGACATAGCACATTCCAAGTTCTCTCGCCAAGACCACTTCGGGAACGAGAGTCATTCCAATTATGTGGGCAAACTGCTTGAACATAGCTGATTCAGCCCTCGTTGAAAAGCGAGGCCCTTCAATACAGACATAGGTCCCCTTCTCATGAACTTCAAAGTTCAGCTCTTTAGCAGTCTCATAAAATATCTTCCTCATCTCCGGGCAGAAGGGGTCGGCCATGCTTATGTGAGCAACCTTTGGTCCGTTGTAAAATGTGTATTCCCTCTTCTTCGTGAAGTCAATGAACTGGTCGGTAATTACAATGTCTCCAGGTTTGTACTCTTCCCTAAGGGAGCCAACGGCTGTGATTCCTATGACCCTCTCAACGCCAAGCTCGTGAAGAGCCCAAATATTTGCCCTATATGGCACTTCATGTGGTGGGAACTCATGGTTTTTGCCGTGTCTTGGGATAAAAGCTACTTCAACGCCTTCAACTTCTCCTATCTCTACGGGTGCTGATGGTCTTCCATAAGGTGTGTGAACCTTTATCATCTCTTTTGGCTCAAAGACACCATAAACACCAGAACCACCGATAATTCCAATCTTTGGCATGGGCATCACCTTGTTAATCTTCGATTTATGTTTATTTAAGCTTTAACTTCGGCATTTACAAGACTGCGGCAAAAACTTAATTACCTTCAAAACTCAAACTAAGTCTTGAGGTGAGAAGATGGAAAAGCCAGTGAGGTTAGTCCTCCCAAAGATAGAAAACCCAATTTTTATCGAAGGTTACCCCGGGATTGGACTTGTGGGACACATCGCCGCTAACTTCTTAGCAAAAGAGCTCAAGATGGAGATGATCGGCTATATTGAAAGCCCGTTTATACCCCCAATGAGCCTAATCCTTGAAGGAAAACCTAACCCACCTTTAAGATTCTATGGAAAAGATAACCTCATCATAGCCGTTGCTGACATCTATGTCCCACCAACTCTTGTAAATGAAATAGCCAAAGAAATTACCAGTTATTTGAAAGAAACAAATGCCCAAAAGCTCATTTCCATTGGCGGAATGGGAATTGGGTTTTTCAAGGAGCAGATGGAAGTGTGGGGAGTTGGAGCAAATGAAGAGCTCAATAAAGAGCTTGAAGGTTTGGGAGTTAAAATACTTCAGTATGGCTCAATAATGGGCATGAGCGGGAAACTTTTATGGGAGGCATCAAAAGAAAAGATTAACGGATATGTGTTGCTTGGCGAGACCTTTGGGGACAGACCCGACCCAAGAGCAGCGGCAAACGTGATTGAAGTAATCAAGAAGCTCACGCCAATCGAAATATCCACAGAGCCTCTCATAAAAGAGGCAGAGAGGATTGAAGAGCAACTCAGAAAGATGCATGAACAGATGGAGATGGCAAGAAAGAAGGCAGAGAAGCAATATGAGAGCATTTATCTGTGAGGTGATGCCTATGGAGGTTCTAATTTTGACAGGAATTACAAGACGAACCCTTGACCAGTTGTTAAGGAATCCATACCGCACATTGGAGATTAGGAGTGCAAGCAATGTACTCGTTCTTGAGCACCTTAGAGAGGGGGATAGAGTATTCCTAACATATGAAACCTTGCAAGACATAACAAAGGGGACTGAGGGAATAATAGCCAAGATATTAAGGATGGAAAAGATGGAGCAGAGGATTTTGTGGGAAGAGAGTGATGAGAGAGAGCAGATGGTGTGCAGAGTCCAGCTTCGGTTAGTAGGGCTTGGAAAAGTTATCGAAATCAGAAGAGAGGGAGATTTAATCAAAGCAAGAGTTAGAGAAATGCTTCCTCACGAAATGGCTATGGGCTGAGAAAATCAAGGGTTTTCTGCTTGCCTTTTTTCTTCTTTTCACGCTTTGGTGGATTCAGCTTTTTAAATTCCAGCCCTTCTTTTTCAAGAAGCTTTTTGGCTCCAGCTGTAAGAGATGGAGCGACCAAAATCCCACGAACATTTTTATACTCCTCTCTCAGAGCATCCACATATCTTTTAAGCTGGCTGACCGCATGCAGATCCGCTCTCCTGCGCTTAAGCTCAAGAACAACCAGATTGCCATCTTTGTCTCTTCCAAGCACGTCAACTATCCCATGTTTAATTGGCTTTTCCTTAAAAAGCGGTTTAAATCCTTCTTCGATTAATGAGGGGTTCTCAAAGATTAAACCAGCCATCTCTGCTTCACTTCCAGTCAACGCCAGCTCTTCATAATCCTCTGCTTGGAAATAGCTTACAAGGTAAGTTTTAATGAGCTCAACTTCAAGGGTTTCTTTTGGCTTCCGCCTAACACTTCTCAGCATTATCTTTCCATCTTCGAGAACAATGCTAACAACACTCCCTGGCGGTTGCCAGTTAACAGGTTCTCTCTTGTTCTTCTGGTGAATTAAAAAGGAGCCATCTGGCTTGATTATAATTACTCTGTCCCCTGGACCCAGCTCACTCTTGGCTCTTCCTTCATAAAATACCCTACAATAAGCAAAGAGAGTTATAATAGCCTCAACAGAGAGGGCTTTGTCCAAAATTTCAATTATCTCTTCGTGAGAGGGCTCAACTTTAGCTTCCACTTTCATGCTCATCAACTAAGAGTAAATCGTACCATTTAAAAGGATTAAGAAAAAGACATCAGTCCTCAATGCCTTTATCTGTGATTCTAAAGGTTGCTTCTCCTTCTGGTAGATGCGGTGAATCAATGAGCCTCGCAATTCTCTTTCCAGCTTTGCCTTTTCTTAGGTACACCCTAAGTGTGGCTGAGTGAGCCAAGATGTGTCCACCGATTGGTCTCGTTGGGTCGCCAAAGAATGCATCTGGCCTTGCTTGAACTTGGTTTGTGACGAATATTGCAATGTCATATAGGTTTGCCAAGCGGTGTAGATCAGCCAAATGCTTCCCCAACTTTTGCTGTCTCTCTGCAAGTGCCCCCCTACCCACGTATTCGGAACGGAAATGGCTTGTTAAGGAGTCAACGACCATAAGCTTAACTGGTTTGTCAGTGTTAAGCTTCTCCTTGATTATCTCCTCCGCTTTTTCAACAAGGAGCATTTGGTGATTTGTATTGTATGCCCTTGCGACATATATGTTCTTGAGAACTTCATCTGGATCCAAGCCTCTATTCTCAGCAATCTGTCTTATTCTCTCTGGTCTAAAAGTGTTCTCAGTGTCAATCCAGATTACGCTTCCATTCAAACCACCTTCTTCAGGTGGCAATTGAACCATAACAGCTAAAGTATGGGCGATTTGAGTGTTATGAAGTATTAGGCCATTTGGAGCTATGAAGTTATGGGTCTCTGGAATCACAAGATCATAGACGTAGTCGTTGTAATTTACCATTTCAATCTGTTTGACCTCATGGAAGGTAAGGCTTCTTGAAAGCGAAATTATTTCAAGGGCATGCTTTGCAATTTTTTCAAGCCTCTCTATTTCATTCATCAATGCAGCAATCACTTTTTCACGAAGCTCTGGAGTCTTTGGAAGGCCTCTATATCTATAGTTTTTAATTTGACTCTCTGTAAATCCATGCTTTCTCAAAACTGTCCATGAAAACGGCAATCTTGGCATATTCCCAGATTCAATGCCTTTCCTAACTTGTTTAAGCTGAGCCAATGCTTCAATAAAGTATTGCTCAATCCTATCCAGCGTTTTTTCTGTGAACCAAACTTTTTTGCTCCTTGTAAGGACATGATACGCAGTTTCATTATCCCTCTTTGGAAGCCTAAACTCCTTGTACAGCTTTCCAAGATATTCTCCCAGCTGAGGTGGATATCTACCAATACCACCATCCTTCTGTCTACCAGATTTAATTAGGGATTTCTCAATGATGCTCTCAAAGAGCTTCCTATCTTCACCAGTTATGTAAATGCGGTAATAGTTTTCCCCATTTATTGTCTTTACTGCAATCGTGGGGGTTATTCCGAGGCGCTTGAGTAAAAATACCAAACCATCCGCAAGCTTTTTGCTTTTGGTTATCATTTCCACAATGTTATCCGCAACGTAACCATCCCCATCAATGTATCCAGCCAAAAATGTGGCTATCGCTTCATTATCGGCATTGAAAATAACATCCGGAATTTCCTTTGTACCAGCAACCTTATTAGCGACGTCTTTAAGGATACGTTGTACAGTCTTCTGTCTTATTAATACACGATAAAGACCTTTGTGAATCTCCACTGTTGGCTCATAACCATCTTTCCTCTTCAAATAAGTCAATAGAAACTCTTTCAACTTTTCAGATGAGGTTGTGATTGAGACTGGATTTGCCGTGCCTTCAGCAACAAAGAGACCCAAGAAGTATGCGTCATCCAAATTAATTGCTTTTGAAATTGATGGAACCCTTCTGGCACCTACAACAATATCACCCTTACGCAACATTCCCGCTTTAATCCATTGAAGACCCTCTTTAAACACTAACACTGGATGGGGCAATGTCACTTTGAGCTCAATCCCATTGCTGAGGGTGACTTTTGCGAGCTTTCTGACTTTCTCTTTGTAGATATAGGCTGCTTTTGTTTTTCTAATTTCCCCATTTGAATCAAACGTATAAACAGAAACCGTGTCAACGGGAACAGCATATCCGTTATCAAACGGAATTTCGCCTTTGAGTTGGGCATATTTACTGTACATTTCCTCAATAGTCTCAAAATGTACAACCTCATCGTTTTCATAGTATACCATGGTATCCTTAGCGAAGCACTTTCCACTACCAAATTCCCCGAATACTTCCGTTATGGCCTGGGTCTCTATCCCCCCACCAAGTAGCTTGTCAAGGGATTTGCTTCCAGTTGAAACCCTGCCTATGGTCTGTCTCCTCTGGAGGTATTCATCAGCCCTTATGAATGTTCCAATATTGGCTGCTTCTCTTGCAGCCTGAATTATCTTTAAAGCGGCACCTTCACTTATTCCTGCAATTTCTTTAAGCTCTATTGGAGATGCAACAGCAATTGCTTCTAAGCTATCATATCCCGCTTCCCTGAGTTTTTCAGCAGTTGCAGGACCAACACCTGGTAAATCCTCAAGAGTCTTGATTTCTTTTTTCTTTTTCTTTGGCAATCCAACAACTTCACTTTCGATGGAAAGTTCCTCAAACTCATCAAGTTCCTTAAGTTCATTCTCCACCTTCTTCTTTCTCGCCATCAGTATCACCTATAAGCATGAGTGCTGGTATGTGTAATACTCGGGAGGTTATATACTTTTCTCTTTTTCCAAAAAAAGCTGCATATGCTCTAAAATAAAAAATACAAAACAAGTAAAGTTGATTTTAGGCGAATGAATTCCTAAACAGTTAAATTTCCAGTGGAAATGAAACTCCACTCACCATTAAGAGCAAGTCCTCTTCACAACTATTATTTGGGTGGCATGAGCTTAATCTCGCCATTCACATAGCCTATAGCCAAATATCCCTTCAGGTAGAGATGTTATAACGTTTTACCATAGTATTCTCCAGTGGAAATAAAGGGCCATTAAGACATATATCGAATAGCCCCCCAGAGTTTTATTTCCACTGGAACTTATTTTTGGAAGCTCAGTAACAGTAACACATCGGAATAATGTCAACGATTTTCAAAAGAAGTTTTTATATAGTAAATTGGTCATCCGTTCATATTATTTTTAGAACATAGAAACATATTCACATTAATGTACTATTTTTAATTCTAATTTTTGAACAATGTTCATAGATAAATTTATATACCATGACGTGTATAGAAAGTGGGAGTGTTTGTCACTAAAAATAAAAAACAAAATAAGGTGTTTGCCGGCATCTCCACTGGAAATACAACTCTCTGGGTGGTATCGCATGTTTAACTTTTGTTGTTTTGTTAAAAATGTTGTTTATCCAAATGTTCTTTTGTGGACATCCATGCTCACATTTTTCCGAACACTTATGTTCATTACAGTTCCATTCGAAATGTTGCAACGTGCCCATTGTATCATTTACAAAGGGTAAGTTTTCGGCAGAATATATCAACCTGTTAATCCTATTTCTTGTGGAACGTGCATGTTTTAAAGAGAAATACTCATATTATGTCTGGTGGTTTCCAGTGGAGGAGCGGGTTATACAATGGCTGAAAGAAGGACGAGATGATGCCAAGGATATTGTTGATCTCCCATGGAATGTCAGAAAAGTTAAGGAACATTTTTATATCGCTGAGTATCCGAAAATGCCTTTTGTTCTTAATATCATGTTCAGTGAGGAGTTTGTTTATCTGATGGTACCATTTGGTATGGAAACAACAGCACTTCCTTTGGAGGAACGTTTGAAGATATATCACGCCATGCTGGTTCTAAATGACAAAATAAACTTGTTAAAGTTCGCATTAAGTGGAATTAATGACGAGATTGTTCTTAGGGTTGATCTGGATAGAAAAACTCTTGGAAAGGCAGAATTTAATGATGCTCTGACAGCTCTGTTAATTGGGATAAATGAGCTTGTAAGGGCACTTAAAATGGAGGAAGACTTTGCTCAAGCGATTTTTGAAAGAATAGTCATGATGCTCATGGACAGAATCCAACATGGTGCAACAAGAGAAGATTTAATCAAGTTCTTGATAGTTAAAGTTGGAATGTCAAAAGAGGAAGCAGAAAAGTTTATTGATAACATATTGGAATCTCAAGGTATTTCTAAAAAGAAGGGGATTGATATCGGATATTTTTGAGTTTTTACATTTTTCTATTTACTCTTTCATTAAATTTTTGGTTAAACTATCCATGAACTTTTACAAAAACTTGCCTAATAAAGCATATATACCCCCAGAAGATATTATCCTATTGCTTCCTCTGCATCTTATGTTTCCTCTGGAAATTATGTTGATGATAACATATCTGGCAATAAAATGTGTCGAAATAGAATAAAATTAGTAAAAACATTGACAGCATGTAATATACTATGTCATTAAATGGGGAGGGTCTTTATAAACAAGGGTTATGTTTCCACTGGAGGGTCAAGGAATGGAAAAGAGAAAGGAGGATGAGCAGACATATCTTGATTCAATTTTTGAAAAATATCTGAATGCAAAAAAGATCTTCAAAAATAAGGAAGTCCTCAGACACAGCTACACTCCGAAAGAACTACCTCACAGAAAGGAACAAATAGAGGCATTGGCACACATTTTAGTTCCAGTATTAAGGGGAGAAACTCCTTCTAACGTTTTTGTTTATGGTAAAACAGGTACAGGTAAAACGGTTACTGTAAAATTTGTAACTGAAGAATTAAAAAGAATTTCTCGCAAATATAACATTCCTGTGGATGTTATCTATCTCAACTGTGAAATCGTCGATACTCAATATCGGGTTCTCGCAAACATAGTCAATCATTTCAAGCATGAAAGCGGCTTTGAGGTTCCATTGGTTGGATGGCCAACAGATGAGGTGTATGCAAAGCTAAAGCAAATTATTGATGCAAAGGAGAGATTTGTTATAATAGTTCTTGATGAGATTGATAAGCTCATCAAAAAAAGTGGAGATGACGTTCTGTACTCCTTAACCAGAATAAACAGTGAATTGAGGAATGCAAAAGTCAGCATTGTGGGGATTTCAAATGATCTGAAATTTAAGGAGTATCTTGATCCGAGGGTTCTTTCAAGCCTCAGTGAAGAGGAAGTTGTTTTTCCTCCATATGATGCAAATCAGCTTAGAGATATCCTAATGCAAAGGGCGCGGGAGGCATTTTATCCAGATGTTCTGGATGAAGCAGTTGTTCCGCTCTGTGCTGCTTTGGCTGCAAGAGAACATGGGGATGCAAGAAGAGCCTTAGATTTGCTTAGGGTAAGTGGTGAAATTGCTGAGAGAGAGGGGGCTTCAAAAGTCACTGAGAAACATGTATGGAAGGCTCAGGAGAAGATTGAGCAGGACACCATGGAGGAAGTCATTAAGACTCTCCCTCTACACTCAAAGATTCTCCTTTATGCTATAGTCCTCCTTGATGAAAATGGTGAATTGCCAGCCAACACTGGTGATGTCTATGCTGTGTATAAAGAGCTCTGTGATTATATGGACATTGAGCCCCTTACTCAGAGAAGGGTTAGTGATCTGATAAACGAACTTGATATGCTGGGTATAATCAATGCTAAAGTGGTCAGCAAGGGGAGATATGGGCGGACAAAGGAGATACGGCTAAATGTTACTCCATACAAAGTTAAGAACATCTATCGCTTTGATTATTCCCTTCAGCCCCTCCTCACTGTAAGCATTGCCAGACAGAGGAGGTTGGTTTAATGGATGAGCTGGTAAGAGATTTGCTTTCTAATCGCTATCTCATCACCCCACCCGCTTACTTTATCCTTTCAGAACATTATAAAAAGAACTTTACCTTGACGGAACTTATAAAATTTGCACGAGCAAAGAATACTTTTGTAATTGATGAAAAACTTGCCAAAGAGTTTCTTGAATCTAAGGGGTTATTACCCCCATTGGAAAATTTCACAAAATATGTTCAAAAGGCTCCAGTGGAAACTAAGGCAAAGCCCATAACAGCTGCAACTGAAGTTCCAATGGAAATCAGCACTCCTGAAGGCTCAGAAGAAATTTCGATTCAAAGTACTGCAAGTGGTGAAACAACAGCAGAACTTGGCAAAATGGTCAAAATTTTTCCCCAAACATCTGTTCAGACCGAAATAGCTCATGAGATCCAAGAAATGTCCTCTGAAGAAGAGACCTTCATTTCCACTGGAGAACCCTCTGAAAACATGATCTCTAAGACAATTTCTGAGGAAATAACGGAAGAAGAATCCCCAATTAGTGAGGGTGAGAGTTTTATTTCCACTGGAACTTCCCCTCTTGAAGAGTACAATGGCACCAGTGATGACGAAAATGAGGTTAAAATGAGGGCAGTTTATGGGGACTATGGAGTCTTGGTTCCACTGGAAGAAGAGGAAATTCCAGCTGAAGAAAAGAGGACATATTCAATTTATGAAGACTTTAAGGTTGAGCCAAAAGAGAGCTTTGAGTTTATTGCGAAGAGAATAAAGCCGGATTATGAGATTAAATTCGACGTAAGAAATGTTAAGTTAAAACCTCCAAAAGCCAGGAACGCAAATGGCAAAGAAGGAGAGATAATAGTCAAGGTTTATGAGAACTACTTCAAAAGTAGATTAAAGAAATTGAGAAGAATTCTGCGGGAAAATCCAGAGGTTAGTGGAGTGATAGATATCGGAAAGCTTAGCTATATAAATCCAGATGGGGAAGTCACGATCATTGGCCTTGTCAACTCAAAGAGGGAGACTAAAAAGGGATTTATCTTTGAAGTTGAGGATATGACTGGCATTGTCAAGGTTTTCTTGGGACGGGATAACGAGGATTACAAGAAAGCATTTGAAGTTCTACCAGATAGCGTTGTTGCTTTTAGGGGATATTACTCAAAGCGTGGGACTTTATTTGCAAACAAGCTTTATTTACCAGATGTTCCACTCTACAAGCGAGAAAAGCTCCCTCTTGAGGAAAAGGTTTATGCGGTTTTGATCAGCGACATTCACGTTGGAAGCGCAAAATTCTGTGAAAAAGCGTTCATGAAATTCCTTGAATGGCTCAATGGCAACGTTGAGAGCAAGGAAGAGGAGGAAATTGTGAGCAGAATAAAGTACATGATAATCGCTGGAGATGTTGTTGATGGCATTGGTATTTATCCGGGCCAGTACAATGAGCTTGCAATTCCAGATATATTTGACCAGTATGAAGCTTTGGCAAACCTCTTAGCAAACGTTCCAGATCATATAACTATGTTTATTGGTCCAGGCAATCACGATGCTGCAAGAACTGCTTTACCTCAGCCCGAGTTTTACAGAGAATATGCAAAACCGATTTATGACTTAAAGAATGCAATAATCATAAGCAATCCAGCTGTCATTAACCTTCACGGCAGGGACTTTTTAATTGTCCATGGAAGGGGTATTGAGGATGTTGTGAGTTATATTCCAGGTAAGAGTCATCTTCATCCCGTTGAGCCGATGATTGAACTGCTAAAACTTAGACACGTCGCACCTACATTTGGTGGAAAAGTTCCAATTGCACCAGATCCAGAGGATTTGCTTGTCATCGAGGAGGTACCGGATTTGGTACAGATGGGACATGTTCATGTTCTGGATTATCAGATTTATCGCGGTGTGTTTTTGATTAACTCGGCCACTTGGCAAGCTCAGACTGAGTTCCAGAAGATGATTAATATTGTTCCAACTCCAGCGAGAGTTCCGATAATTGATATTGAAACTGCAAGGTTAAAGACAGTTGTTGACTTCAGCAGGTGGTGTGAATGATGGAAAGCATATATAGCAAAATTGACATAATGAAATGGATTACGGAGGGAGCGTACTCATCAGATGAGCTTAGGCTTTTTGATGACGCCAAACAGCTTTATGAACTTCAGTTGGCTAAAATGGAGTTTCTCAATTTCTCATCCGATTTGGATGAATTTGTAAAAAGAGCAGCATATTTTGAGGAAATCTTTGGAAGAAAAAGCTGGCACTATTATATCAGCTCTGTTAAAGGAAAGGGTCAGATTGGGCATACAAATCAGTACATGACCCACTGGTTTTATCCGTACAAAGGCAAATTTCATGGACAGATGATTAAAGCATTAATAAACTTTGCAAATGCTCGTGATGGCGATGTGGTTCTCGATCCGTATCTTGGCTCGGGGACGACCCTAATTGAGAGCACACTATTGGAATTGCCCGGATGGGGCGTTGAAATCAATCCTGCGTTGGCTGTTATATCCCAGATAAAGCTGGATGCCCTTAAAATCAACTATCCAGAGTTTTCAAAGACATTAACTCCAGATCTGATAAACAAGGCATTTAAATACTTCAAAAATCTGAAAGTTCCTAAGAATTCCATAAAGCCGACAGTTGATGAACATATGCATGCTAAGGATCTCTTAGAACTTTTGTGGGATTCATACTTCTCAAAATCGCCTTTTCATGATTTGCCGTTGGAATGGAGAAACATATTAATGCTCATCTACCTGCATGCTCTCTCGGATTATACTTACCTAAAAGGAACCCGAAAAGAAAAAGCACTCCAAGAGTTTTTCTATCAAAATCTTAAAGACTATCTAAAAACTCTCAGCGGGGCCTACGAGGTTATAAACCGTCTTGGAATAAGGCTGGGTGAATATGATGTGATAATAGGTTCCACGCTCAGCCTTCCTTACAAGGATAACACCGTCAAAGCGATAGTTACCTCTCCCCCGTACAGCATTGCCCTGGATTACATAAAAAATGATGAACATCTGCTTACATATTTTGGTATTGACATAAGTGCTTTGAGGGACCAGATGATCGGGCTGAAAGGAAAAGGCAAGGAAAAGCTGATTTTGTATGAGAGGGATTTAAAGAAGAGCATTGAGGAAATGGTCCGTGTTCTTAAACCGGGAGGATGGGCAGTTGTGGTGCTTGGGGATATAAGCATAAATGGCACAAGAACTAACTTTAAAGAAAAAATCTTAAATTGGGGTCAAGAACTCGGATGTCAAGAAACTTTTGCTCTCGAGAGGGCAATTTTGGGAGGGTTTGCTAGGTTAAGATTTGAGTATTTAATCTTCCTTCAGAAATGAGGGATGACAAATGAAGAAATCCACAAAAGAGAAGATATGGGTCTATCTTGAAGGATTCATGCAGGGCTTAATAAATAAGTACGATCCCAAAGTGCTGAAAGATGAAGTTTTGGAAAAAATACTATTTGATCCAAAACGGGGAAACTACAAACCATTTCATATGGCATTGATTCCAAAAGAATTGCTTAGGATGCAAAGCTTTTTCAGGTCATTTTCAACTTCTTTGGGACAGGGTGTTTTTGAATATATAGCAAGGATAGTAGCAGAAGACAGCGGAAGATGGAACAAAGTTCTAAGAAACGCACCATTCAAAGCAATGGCATCTTCAAACGTTCAATCTTTTGTTGATAAATTTTTGGAGGATGTGATTTCGAAAAAAGTCCCGCCATATCCTGTTTCTCTTCCAAAACCAACGGACAATGCAAAAAAGACGATAGTTGTCGATTTGTATCTTTATGATGGTAAAATTCATTATTTCATTGAAATCAAATCACCGAAGCCTAATAAGGATCAAACCCGTAGAACGAAGGAGAAATTTCTTTATCTGCTTGCAACATATGAAAATGCCAAGACCTACTACGCTCTTCCATATAACCCCTATGGAGAAGAAAAATCAAATTATAGGTGGAGCTTCACTAAGATGTATTTTGATTTAAACAATGAGGTCTTAATAGGCTCAGAATTCTGGGACTTTATCGGTGGAGATGGTACATATAATGAGTTACTCAAGCTGTTTAGAAAATTTGGTGAGGAGCGGGGCAAAGAAATTACGAAGAGATTAATTACTGGAGAGAGGTGAGCATGAATGAGCGAGCTTTACAGTGATGAAATGAAAGCTTATTTTGAAATGTTGCAGAAGGAAATTGATAAGGCTTATGAAATAGCCAAGGAAGCGAGAGCTCAGGGAAAAGACCCTGTCAGAGATGTTGAAATTCCTCAAGCAATGGATATGGCGGGCCGTGTTGAAAGCTTAGTTGGTCCAAAAGGTGTTGCAGAGAGGATTAGAGAACTTGCGAGAGAGTATGGTAAAGAGCCTGCCGCTCTTAAAATTGTTGACGAAATCATTGAAGGTAAATTCGGAAAGTTTGATAGTAAAGAAAAGCTGGCGGAGCAGGCTGTTAGAACTGCACTGGCTATTCTGACAGAAGGTATAGTTTCTGCCCCGATTGAAGGCATAGCTCAGGTCAAAATCAAGAAGAATTCCGATGGGACTGAGTATTTAGCTCTCTATTACGCCGGTCCAATCAGAAGTTCTGGTGGAACTGCTCAGGCGTTGAGCGTTCTCGTTGGTGACTACGTTAGGAAGAAGCTTGGCTTGGATCGCTTTAAGCCCACAGAGAAGCACATAGAGAGAATGGTTGAAGAAGTTGATTTGTATCACAGAGCTGTTACTCGTTTGCAGTATCACCCTTCAGCGGATGAAGTGAGGTTGGCTATGCAGAATATTCCAGTTGAGATAACCGGTGAAGCGACTGATGATGTTGAGGTTTCCCACAGAGATGTTCCGGGAGTTGAGACAAACCAGCTCAGAGGTGGAGCAATTCTCGTTTTAGCGGAAGGTGTACTCCAAAAAGCGAAGAAGCTGATTAAATACATTGATAAAATGGGTATTGAAGGCTGGGAGTGGCTCAAGGAGTTCGTTGAGGCAAAGGAGAAAGGTGAGGAAAAAGCTGAGACAAAAGAGGAATCAGAGAAATCAAAAGCAGAAGAGACTGAGATACAAACTTCTGCAAAGGTCAAAAAGGGCTTTTATTATGAACTTTATGAAAAATTCAAGACTAATATTGCTCCAAATAACAAATACACAAAGGAAATTATTGGGGGAAGACCATTATTTGCAGAGCCATCGGAAAATGGTGGCTTCCGTTTAAGATATGGCCGTTCAAGGGTGAGTGGATTTGCAACTTGGAGCATAAACCCAGCAGTCATGATTCTTGTTGATGAATTCTTGGCTGTGGGTACACAGATGAAGACTGAGAGGCCCGGTAAGGGCTGTATAGTTACCCCTGCTACAACAGCAGAAGGCCCAATCGTTAAGCTCAAGGATGGCTCTGTTGTTAAGGTTGACGATTACTATTTCGCTTTAAAGATTAGAGACCAAGTTGAAGAAATTCTCTACTTGGGTGATGCAATTATAGCGTTTGGAGACTTTGTAGAGAACAATCAAACTTTACTTCCAGCTAATTATGTTGAAGAATGGTGGATTCAGGAGTTTGTGAAAGCAGTTGAAGACATATATGAAGTACCTCTCAAGCCCTTTGCTGAAAATGATGAAGAGGCAGTTGAAGAAGCCGCTGATTATCTTGACTTAAAACCAGAATTCTTGGCAGAGCTTCTGAAAGACCCTCTGAAAATTAGACCCAAAGTTGAGGAGGCAATACACCTCTCAAAGGTTCTTGACATTCCTCTCCATCCATACTACACTCTCTACTGGAACACCCTCAAGCCAGAGGAAGTCGCTGAACTTCAAAGCCTTCTTGTCAATGCTGAGGTTGAGTGGGATAAGTATCTTGGAACAAAATATGCCAAAAAAGTTGTGATAAGCCTTGAAGTGCTTGGAGGAAAGGGCAAGCGCTACCTTGAACTGCTCGGCTTACCTCACAGGGTTGAGGACGGGAGCGTAATCATCGAGTATCCCTGGAGCGCTGCTCTGCTTACTCCATTGGCTAACTTGGAGAAAAGACTTGAGCCAAAGGAGTTCTACACCTCTATTGACATAATCAATGAAATCAGTGAGGTAAAGCTCAGGGACAGAGGGATAAGCTGGATTGGTGCGAGAATGGGAAGGCCTGAAAAGGCTAAAGAAAGAAAGATGAAGCCACCGGTTCACGTCCTCTTCCCGATTGGTTTGGCTGGCGGTAGCTCAAGAGACATCTACAAGGCGGCACAGGAAGGGAAGCTCGCTGAGGTTGAGATTGCCCAGTTCAAGTGCACCAACTGCGGTTATGTTGATATCTTCCCAACCTGTCCAATGTGTGGATCTGAGGCTAAACTGCTGTACAGATGTCCAAAATGTAACTATAGCTCAACTGAGGAAACCATCTGTCCAAAGTGCGGCATTGAGATGAGGGCTTATGTCAAAAAGACTATAAATCCGTCTCAGCTTGTAAAACAGGCAATGCAGAATGTGAGAGTGAATACTCTTGATAAGCTCAAGGGTGTCATGGGTATGACTTCAGCCCACAAAGTGCCGGAGCCCTTAGAGAAGGGAATTTTGAGGGCTAAGAACGATGTTTATGTGTTCAAGGATGGTACAATTCGTTTCGATGCAACAGATGCCCCAATAACTCACTTCAAGCCGAGAGAGATTGGAGTCAGCGTTGAAAAGTTAAGAGAGCTCGGCTATACTCATGACTTTGAAGGAAAGCCTTTGGTTAGTGAAGATCAGATAGTTGAGCTCAAAGTTCAAGATGTTATCCTTTCTAAAGAGGCTGGAAAGTATCTTGTAAGGGTTGCAAAGTTCATAGATGACCTGCTTGAGAGGTTTTATGGATTGCCGAGGTTCTACAACGTCGAGAAGATGGAGGACTTGATTGGTCATCTTGTCATAGGCTTAGCTCCGCATACATCCGCTGGAATCATTGGAAGGATTGTAGGGTTTGTTGATGCTCTTGTGGGCTATGCCCATCCGTATTATCACGCTGCAAAGAGGAGGAACTGTTTCCCCGGTGATACCAGAATACTTATTCAGATCAACGGAATGCCTCAGAGGATAACACTCAGAGAGCTATATGAGCTATTTGAAGAAGAAAGCTATGAGAACATGGCATATGTGAGAAAAAAGCCAAAGGTAGATATCAAAGTTTATTCCTTTGACGAAGAGAGCGGAAAAGTAGTTCTAACTAACATTGAAGACGTGGTTAAAGTTCCTTCAACTGATCACCTTATAAGATTTGAACTTGAGCTGGGCAGAAGCTTTGAAACGACGATTGATCATCCGGTGCTCGTCTACGAGAATGGAAAGCTCATTAAGAAGAGGGCTTTTGAGGTGAAAGAAGGAGACGTAATGATAGTTATCTCTGATGTAGATGAAAAACCCCTTAACGTGAAAGTTAAGCGTGTTGAATATGTCAAGCCAATTGATGACTTTGTATTCTCTTTAAATGCCAAAATATATCATAATGTTATAATAAATGAAAATATTGTGACATCCCAATGTGATGGCGACGAAGACAGTGTAATGTTACTTATGGATGCACTTCTCAATTTCTCCCGCTTTTATTTGCCAGAAAAACGTGGAGGAAAAATGGATGCGCCTCTTGTCGTAACTACAAGGCTTGATCCAAGAGAAGTTGACAGTGAAGTTCATAACATGGACATTGCTCGTTATTATCCGCTTGAATTCTATGAAGCAACATATGAACTTAAATCTCCGAAGGAACTTGTCGGGGTTATTGAAAGGGTTGAGGATAGATTAGGGAAGCCAGAGGTGTATGAAGGCTTAAAGTTTACCCATGACACCGATGACATGGCTCTTGGACCAAAGCTAAGCAAATATAAGCAGTTAGGAGATATGGAGGAAAAAGTTAGACAGCAATTAACTTTAGCTGAAAAAATTAGAGCAGTTAACGAGCATCACGTTGCTGAGACGATAATCAACTCTCATTTAATTCCAGATCTGAGGGGTAACCTAAGGAGCTTCACAAGGCAGGAGTTTAGATGTGTGAAGTGTAACACCAAGTACAGGAGGCCTCCACTGAGCGGAAAATGTCCAAAATGTGGTGGAAAGATAGTCCTAACAGTCAGCAAAGGTGCTATTGAAAAGTATCTTCCAACGGCAAAACTGCTGGTTACGAATTATGATGTCCTTACATACACGAGACAGCGTATATGCTTAACGGAGAAGGACATTAAAACGTTATTTGCAAATGTTTTCCCTGAAACTCAGAGAACTCTGTTGGCATTAAATACAAATGATATCTGCGACAGAATGATTGCAGAAAGGACAGGAAAAGTTGTTGCTAAGAACGGTTATCTTGATGAATTCAATGGAAAAGGGAAGAAAGCCCAAAAGAAAGTAGAAACCCCAAAAAAAGTTGAGAAGAAGGCAGAACCCACTAAAACACAGACTCATAAGTCTGAAAAGTCTGGGAAACATAAGCCTAAGAAGAAAAAGAAAGTCGTCAGTTTGGATGAGTTTTTTGGAACTTAGCGAAAGTGCTATAAATTTTAACACCTTTTTATTTTTGTTATGAAGCTAATCCCGAGCATTGCTTATCTTCGCGTGCAGAGGCAGTACTTTATAGGATACTCAATGCCTTTAGCCGGCTGGGTAGGGGAGCATCTCTTGGTTAGGGGTTCTTTTCCCAAGCCCCTCTTCTTGAAAAGGGCTTTGGCTAAGCTTGGATTCTCATTGGCTGGAGAAAGTGTTGACGATGAAACCCATGTCTATTTCTTCAAGAAGAAAAACCTTGGCTTGACCGCTTACTTTGAGCCAGAAAATGCCCTATTTATTCAGCTTTATCCTCTGAACAAAAGGCTTTCTTCGGGTATAACAATTCGAGCCCAGCACATTGAGTTTTATGATCAGGATGTTGTTTCAATCGAGCCTGCACAAAAACTGCCTCCAAAGATTAGGAGCATTGGGATTAATGCATTGATTCTTGAGGATAGGGTTCCGATATCAATTCCTTACTGGGGAATGGTTCATGAGGACTGGGAAAATGAGTTGAAAATTTTGGTCATGCTTGATGAAGTTTTTGGAGAGCTGGAGGAGAAAGAATATAGATGCCCCATATGCTTTTCCCCGCTCAGAGTAGAAGGTCTTGCATTGAAGTGTGACACTTGCGGATTCATATTTACAGCGGAGAGTGACTTTGATAAGGTGCTTTCGGAGTTCTCCTTGGGAGCTGGGGAGGAGATTATCTTTTGACCTCAGGAGTTTTGCCATAAACTTTTTTGATTCTCTTTTGGAATAAGGATAAAGGTAAGGTTTATAAATTCACCCTCACTTCAATCTATCGGGCAGCCCCGTGGTGTAGCGGCCAAGCATGCGGGACTTTGGATCCCGCGACCGGGGTTCGAATCCCCGCGGGGCTACCATTCATTTCTGAGATGCTTGCCTGGATAATCTAACGGAAGATATGGGGGTCTTATAAAAATCTGTTGTATCCTGAAATTTTTTCGCGGTATTCATACTGCACTCACCCCCCGAAACAACCACCACAGCTTCAACTCAACAGGAGCCTTTCGCAGATAAACCCGCCCAGGCAGATCATAATTCAAGCCCCTATGCGGCTTATCCCAATTATACCACCAGACAAACTCCTCAAAATCATCAAAAAACACAGCCTTTTCCTCAACAGTCCTATGAAACCTCTCGATCTTCCCTAAAGTCTGAGGATGCCGCACAGAAGCCCTAACATGCCCGACCCCCAACCCAGCCAAAAACTCCTGAAACTTACTCCGCCCACCCCTCCTAGCCACAAACTGAGCCCCATTATCAGTCAAAACCGCCTCCGGCAGGCCGAATTCAGCAATAGCCTCAGAAAGAACCTTAATCGCATTCTCCCCAGTCATCTCATCAAACAACCCAAAACCCAAAATCATCCTCTCATCCATAACACTGATCAAGTATTTCTGCCCACCCTTCCAGGTTACCAGTCCATCTGCCAGAGTTGGTTAGAATGCTCGGCCTCAAACCTGCGAGGCTTTTTCCGGCGTTTTGACTGTCTCACGAGACCAGCCTCCTTCAAAACCTTGTAAATCGTGTTGTGGGGAATATGAATTCCATAATGCTCCTCAATCCATTTCTCTAAGTGTACTGGGCCCTGGTATTGTGATTCTGAGTAGGCTTTCAGGATTAAGTTTTTGGTACTGTTTGGGATTAGTTTTGGTTTTCTTCCGGGTTTTTTGAGCTCTGGGATTTTTCCAGAGAGTTTATATTGTCTGATTATTTGCTGGACTCTTCTTCTGGAGGTTTTCACGTGTTTACTGATTGTTTTTGTGTTGAATCCGACCCTCTCGTGCAGCACTATTATTAGCCTGACCTTATCCTCATCAAGCTTCATGCCTTTATGCTTAATATACCTAGCGAAATAATTTCGGGATACAACAGGTCTTATAAAAATCCCTAATTTTTGCCTTGAGGAAAAGTTTGATAGAGTCCCCAACATCGTTGATAAGCCGTTACTGCATTCCTGTAAACACAAGATAACAGCCTAA
>CAZTOS010000022.1:0-29943 GCA_964615185.1 uncultured Thermococci archaeon | reverse complement strand
AGCCTAGCCAGGGAAGGCGGTGGACTCGAGATCCACTGGGCGTTCGCCCGCCGGGGTTCAAATCCCCGCCCCGGCGCCAACGCCGAGCTTTTTATAAGCTTTAATAGCAAGAATTAAAGAAAAACACAATAAAATAATTAAACAATTATGTAATTATTAAGGCTCCATCTTTTTCAACAATTACTGTGTGCTCAAACTGAGAAACTAACCCTCCACGAATTTCTTTTAGTATTGGATAACTGTAAATAGCCCCAGCTTTTTCAAGTTGCATTAGTGCCAATCTCAGTTGTGGCTCGGGCATCAATTCCTGCACCCATCTGTATGCAAAAGGCAAAGTAGAGAAGTTCTTTCGTATGTAGTTAAGCAAAATTCTTGCTTGAGGCATCCTCACAGGTCTGTTTCTTACAAACATGAATATCAATGCTGGAGGAACCTCAATAACCTGCCCAGCTCCCGTAGTTGCGAAAGGTTCTATTGCCAATACTTCTCCTTCTTTTAATGTATATGTATCATGAGGCCTGTAGATGTTAGGAATCGAAATTCCAGAATGCAGCTTGTATCTCTGAATTATGTGCCCACTAAGATTCACTATTGGTTTAAACCCATATCCCCTAATAGTTTCTTCAATTACTTTTCCAATCTCGTTTATTTTAACTCCTGCCCTTACAACGCTTATCGCATTTTCAAGGGCTTCTCTTGCAGCCCTCATTAAATCATCCTCTTTCATCCCAACTCTAACTGTAATTGCGGTATCCGCTATATAGCCATCAATGTGAACTCCTAAGTCAACTTTCAGATAATCTCCCTCTCTGAGGACTGTTTTATCCCCCTTATATGGGGTATAGTGAGCAGCAAGCTCGTTCAATGATAAATTACATGGGAAAGCGGGCTTTCCTCCAAGCTCTATAATTCTTTTTTCAACAAATTCTGCTATTTCATACAGTGAGGTGCCGGGTTTTATCAATTCCATAACTTCTTTTTTAACCTGTCTGGATATTTTACCAGCATCTATAAGTTTTTCGATTTCATAGCCCATTTAAATACCCTCCATAACTTTTGACTTTCTCATAAAGCTCAAATGCCTTTTTCTCAGCTTTTTTCATAACTTTTTCTTCATTCACAGTAAGGATTTCTTTGTCTATCATTAAAGGCTTTCCATTAACTATTAATCCATCAACATCTCCAGCCCTCATAGAATAAACAGCGAGAGTAATCGGGTCGTGAAGTGGCTTGAGATGAGGACTGTTGAGATCAATGAGCATTAAATCTGCCAGATAACCCTTTTCAATTCTTCCAGCTTTAAATCCAAGAGCTTTAGCACCATTTTCAGTTGCAACCTTAAATACCTCCTCCGCTTTTGCTATTGTTGGATCCCAGCGATGATTTTTCTGAGATATGGCAAAAACTTTCATCTCTTCAAACATGTCAAAGCTGTTGTTGCTTGCAACACCATCTGTTCCTAATGTTACAAGAACACCGTATTCTTTCATTTCTGGATAGGGCATAACACCTCCAGAAGCAAGCTTTAAATTGGAGACGGGATTGTGAGATACCTTAACACCATACTTGGCAAGGGTCTTTATTTCAGCTTTTGTGAGCCAAACTGCATGAGCAGCTAAGACGTTTTTATCCAAAAATCCGATGCTTTCCAAAAGCTCAACAGGTCTTTTTCCATAGCGTTTTTGAACTTCATAAACTTCCCACCTTATTTCAGATAAGTGAATTTGAATTAAAAGTTCATATTTATCTGCGATTTCTTTTACTTGCTGAAGTATTTCAGGATTGCAGGAATAAATTGAGTGAGGAGCAATGCTCGGTTTTATTAATTCATGGTTTTCATATTTCTTTACAAGCTTTTCAACGATTTTAAAAGCCTCTTCAGGTGTTTTAGCATCCGGAGAGGGAAATTCAAAAATTGTAGTACCTAAAACCCCTCTTAATCCTAAAAGCTCAAGCACTTCAGCAACTCTGTCCATGAAAAAATACATGTCAGCGACTGCCGCAATTCCAGAGCGAATTAGCTCAAGTCCTCCAAGCATAGCCCCCCAATAGACGTATTCTTCATTGATGTGCTTTTCCATTGGCCACACAATTTTTTCAAGCCAATCCTTAAGCCATAAATCTTCGGCAATCCCCCTGATAAGTGTCATTGGAAGATGGGTGTGGGTATTGTAGAACGCCGGAAGAATGAGCTTATCTTGGGCGTTAATTACAAAGTCATCTTTTCGAATCTCACCGTTTATGTCCTCAATTCTATTATCTTCGATGTATATGGTGCCTTTCTCCCCATTTGGCATGATCACGTTTTTAATTAAAATTGCCATGCACTTCCCTCACGAAAATCTTTTATTTGATTGTGATTTTTAGTTTTGTGGTGAGCGAATGCTTGGAATCAGGAGATACATTAATCTAACTGAAGACCTTTTTGTTGTTAAAAATTTAATAGGTGCGCTGCTTCAGGGTATTGGGCTGGCTTATCTGATTCCTCCTTTAATTGTGTGGTTCTATCCTGATGAAATCATGTACATTTACTACTTTGTAACCCCCGGTATAATAAGCATTCTCCTTGGAGCTTGGCTTGGAAGACACATCAAGATGATCGAAGATGTGAACCTTAGACAGGCAATGATCTCTGCAGCATTTGTCTGGCTTTTTGCGTCTTTTATAAGTGTTGTTCCATTTATGAAAATTGCCCACATGAGTTTTATTGACTCATATTTCGAAAGCATGTCCGCTTGGACGGGAACAGGGCTTACAATGATGAGCAATCTTGAAAGTTATCCTCACATACTCCTCTTTTGGAGATCATGGATGCAGTGGCTCGGTGGAATTGGAATTGTTTTGGTTGCACTTACAATTTTAATTCGTCCGGGGGTTGCAGCAGCAAGACTTTACAAAGCCGAAGCAAGAACTGAAAGAATTCTCCCAAATTTGGCCAATACTTCCAAAATAATCTTCCAGATATATGCAGTTCTAACCCTATTGGGTATCTATCTCTATTACATCAACGGAATGCCAATGTTTGATGCAGTCGTTCATTCAATGACAGGTTTGGGAACAGGTGGTATGAGCTCCCACGACCTGAGCATAGGATACTTTAATAGCCTGAGTATAGAAGCGGTTACGATCTTTCTTATGATAATGGGTGCAGTAAACTTCACGGTTCACTATAAGATGTTTAAGAACCGCAACATACGGCACTTTTTTGAAGATATCCAGGTAAGATACATGTTCATTTTTCTTATTCCAACGATAGTATTAGTGGGATACTCCTTAATAATTTGGAATCACATGCAGATCGCCAAAGCATTTAGAGAAAGTATTTTTCATGCGGTATCTGCCATAACATGTACCGGATTCTCAATTGATGACCTTTCGAAATATCCTGAGCTTGCAAAACTTCTGATAGGGTTTCTGATGGTTGTGGGAGGAGGTGCGGGAAGTACAGCAGGTGGTATAAAGCTTATCCGAATAACGTTGACCTATGAAAGTCTAAAATGGACAATTCAACAGGCAATTCTCCCAAAAGGTGCGGTTATAAAGAGGAAAGTCGGTAATTACATCTTCTCAGAAGACGAAATTCAAGAGGTATTCAGCTTTACCATGACGTATCTTGCCTTCTTGCTTATAGGAACTGTATGGGTAATGGCAAGACTCGGGATTTCCATTGCCAATGCATTTTTTGAAGTTGCTTCTGCCCAAGGAAACGTAGGACTGAGTGTTGGAATAACCTCCCCTACCCTCCCTTTGGACATAAAGATACTTCTGATCCTTCATATGTGGATTGGTAGGCTTGAGATATTCTCTACGCTTGTCTTTATAGTCAGTGCCTTAATGTTGATACCAAGAGTTGTGGAGAGGGAATAAAATGCTCATAAGGATTGAAGATCTGAGTTTCAGATACTCAAGAGCCAAGAGTTATTCCCTCAAAGACATCAATTTGAAAATAAAGAAGGGAGAATTCGTGGGGATACTTGGACCAAGTGGGAGTGGAAAGTCAACGCTATGTTTAACATTCAATGGGATAATACCCCATTCCATAAGGGGAGAGTTTAGAGGGAATGTTTACGTAAAGGGCTACAATACAAAAGAGACAAGCGTTGCAAAACTGTCCACAATTGTGGGTCTTGTTCTTCAAAATCCAGATTCTCAGCTTTTTAACATGACCGTTGAAGAAGAGGTTGCTTTTGGTCTTGAAAATCTGGGATTGGATCCAGAGGAAATAAAAAGGAGGATTAAGTGGGCACTTAGGATAGCAGGATTGGAAGGACTTGAGAGAGAATTTCCGCCAAATTTAAGCGGTGGTCAAAAACAAAGGCTGGCAATTGCAAGTGTATTGGCAATGAAGCCTGAAGTTTTGGTTCTGGATGAGCCCACATCCCAACTTGATCCCCTTGGTAGAGAGCAAGTATTGAGCTTGATAACACTCCTGAATAAAGAACAGGGAATCACAATAGTTTTAGTAGAACATAATACTGAGTACATTCTGAGTTTTGCAGATAGGGTCGTAGTTCTCGACAAGGGAGAAATAGTTGTAGAGGGCAAACCCAAGAAGGTCTTTGAGGAAGTAGAGCTTCTTCAAAACCTTGGGATTAGATTACCAGCCAGTGTTAAGATATCCCACAGGCTAAAGAAAGAGGGACTTTTGGAAAAATCTGCCTTCAGTGAGAAAGAGCTCATAATGAAGTTAAGAGATATTATAAAAAACAAATGCTAAAATCTTGGTAATGCATCCTTTATATTTTTTGAACCTTCAACTTCTCGAGCAGAAGCTCTAAGTATGATTTTCGTTCAAATTTCTCAACACCGAGATTTTTAAGAATCATACGAAGTTTTCTTACTTCTTTTTGAATATTTTCTCCCTCTTTAACAAGTTTTTCAATCTCGATAAACTTTCCTAATCCCTCAACCTCATCAAGCGTTATCGTAACCCCTTTTTCAACATAGTATTTTTCCCTGACCTTTCTAATTGTTAAAACCTCCTTAAATCCGAGATATGAGAGTAGAGCAGAATATGCGTCAACGTCACTTATCGGGACTTCTATTTCTTTCCGAGTTTTTGACATGGTGTCCAGCTTAGGTCCCTTATATGTGAGGAATACCTCAAAATGACCGTTAAAACGTTTTATTCGAATTCTCAAAGCTTCATCTGTTTTTGAAAAATCTCTACATGGGTGTTGATAATAAATGTCCTCATGCACTTCCTTTCTCATGAACTTAAACCTTTCTCTAACTTTTTCAAAAATTTTATCATCTGCATATCCTTTAAGCTCAACTTCAATCATCCTAATGTCACCTCAAGCTTCTTTATGCACCTATCACAATAATCTCTACCTTTAAAATCTGTATCGAGAATTGAATTGGAGAAGTGCATAACACACTTGGGATTGGGACAATGGTCAAGGCCAAAAACGTGACCTAACTCATGCATTGCTTCCTTTATTGACCTATCTATCAATAGTTCTCCATCTTTCTCTCCATAGAATTCAGGTTTGAGTCTATACAGTGAAATGATCGCTGCTTTTGAATATGGACTTGCAAGCCCAAATATGAAGTTTAGGCCTTCCTCATATAAATCTACGTCTGTTATTCCCAGGATAGCTTTGGCTCCGAGTTCGTTGCGAATCTTCCCTAAAACAGGGAGAAAAACCCTTCCTAAAAACTGACCTCTAATTTCATTGTATCCCGCAGAAAATCTTCTTATACTGATTTTTGGTAGAATTGTCACTCCTAATCCAAATTTTGAATAAAATTGTCTAACATAGTCAACAATAGCTCTGATAACATCTCTCTCTACTTCTTTTGCAACTATAGGAATCACTAAGATTCCAGCCATTTTTGTCCCTCAAGGAATCTTTGAGTGAATGCCAAAAAGTCTTCAATCATAGCTAAGTATTCAGGCATATTTTTAAAGGCTATTTCATCTCGTATAAGGTCATAATTGTAAATCAGAACTTCTCTAAGCTGTATCAAAAACTCCAGTTTTTTCTTAAGGCTATCATCTATTATTTTTGCCTTATGAAGGTTCCCAATAATATCCTTATATCCAATCACTATGCCAAGCTCAAGAGTGGAGTTTATCTCGTTACATATATCCAGAACATTTTGGAGGGCAAATTCAAGTTGCTTGTATATTCCATCTTTTTCAAGCCCCATCTTTAAAAAGCTCTCCAAAGAATCCGGGAGATTTTCCCGAATAATTTTCAGGCTCATCTCAATTAATTCCTTTTTATGTCGAATCTTGTCCTCCAAATCAAACACCAATAATAACTCGCACTAAGAAAAGATAAGGCTTTTGGAAAAAGGTAAGGATAAATCAAGGAACCAAGTCAATAGGCTTGAGCTCTTCAAGAAGGTATTTGGCAAGCTTGATTGTATTGTCCACGTCTCTTGCATCAGCTAATTCAACTTGTGAGTGCATGTATTTGACTGGAATACTTAAGACAGCAGTTGCAACGCCTTCTCTATTAATCTGCATGATGTTTGCATCTGTTCCTGTTGGTCTTGGGCTTGGTTCAACTTGAAGAGGAATATTATATTTCTTGGCAACTTCTTCAGCAAATGCCCTGACTTTGGGGTTAATGTTTGGACCGACATCCATGACAGGCCCTTTGCCGAGTTCAACAACAATTTTATCTTTATCTCCAGGCTGTTTTGCAAATGTTACGTCCATAGCAATTCCAATCTCTGGATCAATTGCATAGCTTGCAACCCTTGCACCTCTCAGACCGACCTCTTCCTGAACGCTTGCAACGAAGTATATGTCCGCCTCATGATTTTCTAAATTTCTTGCGGCTTCTATCATTGCATAAAGACATATCCTGTCATCAAGATATGGTGAAGCAAATCTATTTTCAGTGAGCCTTGTAAATGCCGGGGCAAATTCCATAACTGTTCCGACTTTAATTCCCATCTTCTCAGCTTCTTCTTTTGAATCGGCACCGACATCAACGACAATTGTATCCCAATCGGCAGCTTTCTTTCTTTCCTCAGGCTTTGTTAGGTGCGGTGGAATGTGACCAACGACTCCATAGAGCTCTCCGTTCTCTGTGAATATTCTGACTCTCTGAGCAACTAAAGTTCTTGGATCAACTCCACCAATTGGGACCACATGAAGATAACCGTTCTTGTCGATGTGATTAACCATCAAGCCTATCTTGTCCATGTGTGCTGCAATCATAATCCTTGGCTTGTCTCCTTTCTTATGAGCGATTACGTTGCCGAGCTTATCAATTTTGATTTCATCAACATGATCTTTCAAAGCCTCAATAACTACATCTCTAATTCCCAGAAACTCGTAGCCGCTGACACCTGGAGCTTCAACAAGTTTTCTCAAAAGCTCAAAGTCTACCATTCTCAACACCTCGTTTAGATTCTTATCTTAATGTGATTAGTTTTACTTAAAAGGTTTTATGTGGTTGATGGAAGATCAAAATATAGAATCAAAGCAAAACCTGCAGAAATGCCTCTTCTTCGGGCTCAAGCTCTTCAATCTCCCACACAACTTTGTTATCGTCAATGCTGACTTTGCCTTTTGTTGCCCTTGCATCAACTGCATTTATCACCTTCTCGTACCTGAAGTTTTTAATGCCTCTTAGCTTTGGAGCTTTAACTTTAACAAAGTAGTACCTATCAAGCTGCTCTTCAAGTTTTATCGGCATGAAAAATGCTGCATATGAAGTAATCCCGAAGAGCATTGTTGAAAGAATGAGAATTATTGGAAGATAGCCATAGGTTTTCTTTGGTTGCTCAATTTGAGGGGAAGTCTCGTTAATATGTGTTGAAGTTGGTGTCGTGGTTATTGTTATGGTTGAAGTTTCCTTGTGTTTGGGTTTTTCAACGGTTATACTCACTTCAGACCCAATGTACCTTGAGCTCTCTGCTTTTATTGTAATTAAACCATAACCAGTTTCGTTTAAGCTTATCTCTGCTTGTCCATTTTCGTCTGTTACTGCATAAGCTTTGCCACTTGGCCCTACCGCTTCAAGGCTAACATTAGGAATTCCTTTTCCGGAGGCATCTCTCACATAAACAATTAACGTCTCATTTTTCTGCTCCCAGCTAATGAATAACTTTTTAACTTCAACAAAGGTTTGAACAATTTTTCCATCAAGATTCAGCTTTATCTTGTAAACTCCTGGTTTTTTAACTTCGTACTTAACAAATCCATATGGATCTGTTTTAAAAAGTACTCCATCAATTTCGACGGGTATGTCTTTAACTCCATTCCCCTCTTTATCTATGACCCTAACATAAATTATGCCATTCTCAAAATATGCATCATAGGTAAGGTTCCTTCTGTATACTATGAAGCTCTTTGTGAGTGTCTTTGTAACTCCACCAAACTCTGCTCTTAGAATTATCGTGTACTTTCCAACTTTTGGCTTTGGCAAAAAGACTGTGTACTCCCATTTCTCTTGAGGATTTATGTAGGTTACCCAAGAATTCTTTTTCAGCAAACCCTCTTCAGAATACAGTTCATAACTTATTGTCCCAATCATGACTCCATTTGAAAGGGATCTAACTACAAGGTTTGCCTCAATGTTACTGCCATAGAGATATTTGTTCTCAACTTGAATGTCAAGCTTATAGTTAATGACTGTAAGAACCCTAACCTTTATTGGCTTTTCAAAGAGCAAAGCACCGGCACGTCCAACAATCTTCAAATCATATGTCCCAGCCCTTGCATCATCTTTGATGTAGATTGTAAGCTCGACACTTGTATTTTGATTTGGTTCAAGCTTAGACATTACCGCCATTGTGTACTGGAAACCCTTAACGGGTCCAGATATGTAAACTGTTACATTATAAGCGGTTTCATTTCCTACATTTCTAACTGTAACGGGGATTTTTATAGCATCTCCAGGTTTACCCTCAAAATAATCTTGCGAAACACCTATTATAATCAGGGGTTGAGCTCTCACCAATGGGATCACGGGAAGGATAAGAACAAAAATTAAAGCGAGGGCAAGCCATTTATTCACGCTTAATCACCTCATCTAAAGACTTCTGTTTCCCAATTATCTCATCAAACCTTGATCCTTTATACTTTACATCCCTTAGCATTATTTTATAATTCTTACCGCTTTTCATCAGCTGATTCGGATAAAGAAAGTACCATCCATTGTTAATGAACTTTACCGCTATGATCGCTTTACCTCCAAATTTTTCTGCAAAGCTTGTTAACTTACTGATTTCCTCCTCATTAATGTAAAGCTTCTCCCCTTTAGTGCTCTTAACCTCAATACACAGGTAAAGCCTGCCATTTCCGGCAACTATATCAACTTTTTTGCTTCCAGCAGAACGAATAACAGCAAATCCTTCTTTTTCAAGCATTCTAATGAGTTCTCTTTCAGCATTTGCACCTTTTCTGTACCTCATGTTCTCCCCTCAATTTCAATGTCAGTTACCATTAGAATCTTATGTAGTGAAGATTTATAAGCTATGCCGGAAAGTTCAATTTGGTGATAAAGATGGCGATTTATGAGTTTGAGGGGAAGAAGCCTAAAATTCATGAAACCGCTTTTGTTGATGAAAATGCTATCATAATTGGAGATGTTGTTCTTGAAGAGAAAACCAGTGTCTGGCCCTCAGCCGTTCTAAGGGGAGATATTGAACAGATTTACGTTGGAAAAGGCTCAAATATACAGGATAATGTCAGCATACACACATCACATGAACAGCCTACAATAATCGGTGAATATGTAACTATTGGCCATAATGCAGTTATTCATGGGACAAGGGTTGGAAATTACGTCATCATAGGAATGGGTGCTATTGTTCTTGATGGGGCAAAGATAGGAGACCATGTTATCATTGGAGCCGGAGCGTTAATTCCGCCAGGAAAAGAGATTCCAGATTACAGTTTGGTCATTGGTGTTCCAGGAAAAGTAGTTAGACAACTCAGCGAAGAGGAAATTGAGTGGACTAAAAAGAACGCTGAAATTTATATGGGACTCGCTGAAAAGCACCTTAAAAGCAGAAAACGAATAGAGTGATGTTAAATGTTAATTTATAGGATAATTTCCCACATTCCTCATACTTTATTCAAACCTGTTTACGATCTGTATGAACGCTACTTATTCGAGCGGGTTAAGGCTAATGGAAAGATTCCCAAGCATGTTGCCATTATAATGGACGGCAATAGGAGATGGGCAAGAAAGCTTGAGAAGCCCCCTTGGTATGGACATTTCTTTGGCTCCAAGAAGCTTGAGGAAATCTTAGAGTGGTGTAGAGAACTTGGCATTAAGGCTTTAACTGTCTATGCATTTTCTACTGAGAACTTCAAGAGAAGTCCTGAAGAAGTCAATGCCCTCATGAATCTTTTTGAGCAGAAGTTCAGGGAATTGGTTCATGATGAAAGGGTTCATAAGTATGGCATGAGAGTTAATATAATTGGAAGAAGAGAATTACTTCCAGGAAACGTGAGAAAAGCTGCTGAGGAAGTTGAGAGAGTTACAAAAAAGTACACCAATCACATTCTAAACATAGCCTTGGCATATGGGGGAAGGAGTGAGATAGTTGATGCAATAAAACGGATTGTTGACGATATTGAAGGTGGAAAAATAACCAAAGAAGATATTGATGAGGAGCTTTTGAAAAAATATCTCTACATTCCAAACATGCCTGACCCTGACATTGTCATAAGAACTGGTGGCGAGATCAGGATAAGCAACTTTTTGCTTTATCAAATTGCCTACAGCGAACTTTTCTTCGTTGATGTGTACTTCCCGGAATTCAGAAAAATAGACTTTCTTAGGATAATTAGGGAGTATCAGAAGAGGGAGAGACGGTTTGGGAAGTAGTTAAAAGCCTATTGTTTTTGGCTTTTTCTTTTTCATGAACTAAATAAAAGAAAAAAGAAATAACCGCTACTACTTATGCCCGACCTTGATACCTGCCATTTCCAATGCCTCTAACACCTTCTCCTCGTACTCCCTCTTTGTCAATTTTCCATTTCTTGCCTTTATTTCAATTGTAACCTCAATGTCATCGAACCTATTTCTTAGGAAATTCAGTACACTGATAACCGTACGCAATCCACCAACTCCAGAACCGAGCTCGAGCCTCAAGTCAAGCTGTTCAAATGTTTCCTCTGTATGGGTAGTTCCTGTGTCAACTCTCCCAGATGATACAGGCTCTCCCTCTCTTTCTGGAGATCTCTTTTTAGTTACCTCAGACTCGTCTTCTTTTTCTGAAACTCCCGTACCTTCTTTCTCAGTAGGCTCTCCTTCTTCCTCTTTTGAAACCCTCAAACTTTCACAAACATCCTTTCTGATTATTGCTTCTCCCTCTTCAAACGTTGGAGAGACACCTTCTCCCAAATACTCGCATCTAATAATCTCATCTTTTACATATCCAAGACCAAACATTCCTCTTTTTACCCCCTCCTTTATTGCATCTGCCAGAACTTTCTTGCTTTTTACAAGAGGCATCCCAGGCGTTTTCAGAAAACTCTCATAGAGAAGATCCGTAAAAATGTACTCTTTATCGTCTAAATACTTCTTTTCAATGACAATAGGTGCCATAGTTTCAATTAGCTTTCCTTCGCTCTTCAACTTTTCATAAACTCTCTTCTCAATTGTGCTCTTTTCTCCCACAGGTTTCATTCCGAGATCAAGTTCCTCGTACCTTTGTTTCGTCGGCAACAAAATTACTCTATACAACTCCGAAATCTTTTGTTTGACGTCTTCTTTTGCCTTTTTGACATTGAGTCTCACATCTTCCTTTTGCTCTTTCGTGAGCTCAAGTTGTCCTCTATCAGATTTTTGCTTTATCCTCTCCCAAGCAATGTACTTACGAGCTTTTCTGTTGAAGTCTACTCTTTCAGTTTCACGAGGTACGAGGAAAATGAGGGTATTCTTGTACACCCTTGCTGTACTTCCAGATGAATTCAGAATTTGATAAACCTTCTCTGAGTCATATTCCCTGAGAACAACTAACTTTAGGGTAGGATCATTATCAGGAATATCCCTTGAGTCTTTAGGCCACAAATACGGTCTAAAGTACCTTCCAGGCACTTCACTTTTCAATAAACTCCTCTCAAGCTCCTCTATTTCTTCTTCAGTTACATTGTTCATTTCATCAAGTAAAAGCTTATTCAGACTTGGTTCAAGGCTGAAAAAGTACCTGCCATCCCTATAGTGGAGGTAGAGTAAATTGTCCTTTAGCATAAGAATTGCATCCCCCACAATGCTACTTGGATATCTAAGGTCTGCTGTGGAAAGCTTTATCTCCTTTGTAGTAGCACCTTTTAGCTCCCCACTGCTGAAAGAGTACATGAAAATTACCGTTGCAGCTTTTGTACCAATACGATAATGTACATATGACTCTCCGAGTTCCCTATCAACCCTCTTAGCCCCAGAATCAGGAGAAAGAATGTCTGCATCGAGGACTGAGTAATACCTGCTTTCACCAATTACACTAACTAATTCATCTCTCAAATCCTTGATACCTAAATCAAAATCAGCCAAACGAATGAAGGGTAATTCTTTACCTATGTTTGAATGCACAACTATTGCAAGAAGCCTAAGCACACCTCGTGTTCTCTGAAACTTTGGAAGACTTCCCCATCTTTTGTAAAGGACATCAATCACTTCTGGCTGGAATGGATAACTCCTTAGAAATCTCTCTCGATATTGATAGGGAGTTATTCCTTCAGGAATAAGATTCTCCTTTTCTAAGTATTCCACAACCTTCTTTACAATTCTCTCCATCTCGGCATCGTCAATTCTCTTGAAGAGCCTCTTTCTGACAACATCATAAATTTCCTCATCCTGAACGGGTGTGAAAACTTTTTCAGCCCTACCAGAGATTTTTTGAAGCTTTTGGAAGTACTCTTCAGCTTTTTCAGAATAATGCTCCAAAATACTTGAAGGCAGAGTCATCACCAAAAATGTTCTGTCAGTTGCCTTTACAGCTTCAGTAAGCTCATGAATAAACGCCAGAGTCTGATCAGCCAGTGTCGTCTCCCCAACTTTTATTCCTGCAGCTTTTGTCATATATTCAAGGAGCTCATCAATTAGAATCAGGACAGGCTTCTTTTCCTCAAGGAGATCCATTATCTTAGCCTTTCCCGGTGATGTATCTCCTCTCATCCTTTCTACTTTACCTGTAAGCTGGCGTTCCATTTCCTCCCAAAGTCTGACTTCCTTAGCATCAAAAACGGTACCATCAAGGACAACAACATTAGCATTCCATTCACGAGCCCTATGATACAAAGCAATGAGAGAATGAGTCTTACCTCCACCAAAAGGTGTCTGGAGCTGTATTACTGCATCTCCAACGCCTTTTTGGAGTCGTTTCTCAGCTAACTCAAGGAGAGTTATCAGTCCCCTTGTGGGATATGTTCTCTCCCAGAATAGCTTAGGATTTCTGTACTCCAAAGGACCTTTATTCTGGTACACACTCCAGAGATCGGCGGCAAAAGTATCGAGAGTAAATTTCCCCTCCTTTATGTCATTATGAGGAATCGCAACATGATAGAACGGCTTCAAATCCATTAGCATCACCTTTACATCCTTGTACTCCAGAGTATTTTTGCTTTTTGGTATACCTCATCCATTATCCTTTGATCCAAAGAAATCGCTAATTTTATCGAAAATACCAGAAGTTACGTTTTTCACTTTTTCTGTGCCATTTTTAAGTGAATCCAAGAGTGATTCAGTATGTTCCTCAATCCACGTACTATTGCTAACGTTTGATATCAATGAGGAAATTTTATGTGGATCATCACCAAATTCATCAATATACTTGTTTATTCTACCGCGCGTTTCCCAATGTGCAACGCTCATAGCTACTTTCAGTGCAGTACTGCCGCCATAACGGTAGATAATATGAAACAGTCCAGTTTTCCAGAAGAACTTTCCAACAAAGGTGTATGCTAATTTATAAGCCAAGTTTTCCTTGAAGAAAATTATTTCAAGTCCTACAATGAGCAAACGAAGATAAAATTCAGTGTATGTTTCCCTATTTTCAGGTTCTACTTGATTTGCTGCATCAATCAGCGCATTATAATCTTCGATTAGATTGCAGGTCACACTCATGCTTTTAGGGTCTAAAGTATTCACAAACTGGTCTATCTCACGATCCTTTAGATACGGTACGTAGATCCCATACTCTTCTAAAATTCCCTCTCCAAGATTTTTATACTCATGCAGGAGAGCATTCAGCTTAGAAACACTTTCCTGATATTGAGTAAGGTTCTCTCCCATTCTGGCTATCTCACCACATTCAGGAAGCTTTGGGAGAGACGAGATATTACTTGCCAAGATTATCGTAAGATTATCATACCCGTATTTTCTCACGCTCTCATTCAAACTCTGAGTGAATTTTCTTATTTCCTCTCCCAAACTCAACTCCTGTTGGGAAGTTAGATTTAGGTCTATGGAAGTTATATTGGGCTTACTTGCACTAATTTGCCCTGCAAGATTCGTATCTTTGGAAGATTTCTCCTTAGTATTCATGTTGTTACGTGAAAATGAAGATTCCATAGAAGTCTTAGTAACTACAACAACACTGTCTTTCTGGAGACATCCACCCATAATAACAGCACCAATTATCAAAAACATCATAACTAGCGAAGCTGCCCTTTTCACAAGTCCCACCAAAACATGAAAACAAGCAGAAGTATAAAAACTTTTTATTTAGCTTTTATTTAGGAATACAATATAAACCGTAGTATACAGATGTGCAAGTACAAACTACATACTACACAATATGTAAAATTTATAAGTTCATATTCACAAGAACAGATAGTGATGAACATGGGAACAACAGCAACAGCACAAACATCATGGATTCTCCCTGATATTTTGGTGGAAAAATATTCTGATGACCTACTTATGGGAATATTAGATGCTGTGCACCCCTCTTTTTCAGCAATTCCCTACGTAAGGAAAAAACATCAAACCCACAGATTTCGAGCACTTTTGAGACTAAAACAAATATTAGAAGAAAAAAGAGGAAGGATTCTAAATCGAGTAATTGAGGTTTTGCCAAAAGAAGCTAATAGAATGTACTATCTAAAAGCCCAAGGAGAGATACTCAAAATATTCAATGAAGAACTCAAAGATGTAATGAAAGAGATAAACGAATTAGTCAAAATCATAAATAAAAACGAACTGAAAGCTTCCCTAAAGACTGATATAAGAAGACAGATAGGTATACTGAACTCTATGAGAGACAGTATCCTCGAAATTGCATCCGATGATGATATCCCCGATGAAGATTTTGAAAAGTACCTTGCATTGGATCAAGGGATTTCTCTCCTCATAAAGCTGTACCAAAAAATGCTGGAAAACTGGGAGGATGTTGAACTCTCCTTGTACATTCTGATGCTCAACCTTAGGATACTGGCTATTCTAAATGGAAGAGAAGAGCACATAAAACTCCTCAAGAAGGATATAGTCGAGATGGCACCTAAACTCGAAAAAACAGCAAGCCCCGAAGAATTGGAGGAAATTCTCAAATTGGTGGGTGAAGAATGCCCAACTTCGTCGACACAAACATCCTCATAGCCAGCATTCTGAAAACAGACCCTCATCACGAGCTTGTTGAGAAATTCTTTGCAGAACATAGAATGGATATTATGGAATCAGTGTACCATGAACTCAGGCAAAGTTTCTACGAAAAATCCTTCAGCGCCCTAACAAAACTCAAAAAAGCAATTAGCAAAGCCAACAAACTACAAATTACCGACGAATATGAAGAAATAGAGACCATCAAAAAGCTCACAGTTGAAATATGTGAAAAAACCGAGCCTAAGATACTAAATTTCTGCAAGTACATTATTCAAATTGCTGAAGAAAAAGGCTTCTTCTAAGAAAGAATCGTTTCAAACTAATAAAAGAGATGAATGACTTCATAATCGAACAGACAGCAAAAATAGACTCGTTAGGTGCAAGAACAAATGTAATAAATCTAAGTGATAACGAATTAGAAACTGCAATCGAGATATACAATCGTGTAAGAGGAAAATTCAAGGATGATCACGATGCTCAGATATTTAGTCAAGCATTTATTTTTTCCATAAAGTCAGAAGAAGAATGCACTCTCTACACAATAGACAAAAACTTCTCAACAACAGCAAACCAGCTACTTACCAGTCTCAAAGAAGAATTCCCACAAGCAAGACTCCAAGTAGTGTATCTTCCAGAAATTATAGAAAAAGAACAAAAAGACACTACCTCTCAATAAACTCTTCCAAAGTTACCTGCTTCTTCCGCTCACCATTATCAACAAACATCGAGTAATCCCCATTCTCAATAGCCCTCAATATATTGCTCTTACCAGCAAGGAAACCCTCAAGAAGCTTCTTCTCTTTACTGTCATTTGGTAGAACTTCGCTGATAGCCTGTGCAACCTTATAGAAAACATCCTTCTCTCCCCAGCCCGTCTCCACCAAAAGCCCAACCATTTCTCTTCTCTTGTTAGCTTGCCACAGCAACAAAGCTTTGTGAAGAACATCAATTAGGTCATTGCCCTTTATCTCCTTGAGTTTCCTTTCATGCGGTCCAAGGACATAGATATACTCCTTCTCCTTTTTGATAAAGCTCCTATTCCACTCCTTTTCAAGATCAAGCCCAACGCTCGTTGCCAACTTTCTTGCCTCATCAAAATGAGCTTTAGCTTCACCGTATGTCCAGCGCCAGAGCACATAGAACTTAGTTAGTGGAGAAAGCTCAGAAGATATGTCCTCATGGAGTACCTGCCTTATTGCATAGTCGCTGACTATGTCCCTCACAAGCTGTAGCAGTCTATCGCCTCTTATCTCGTTGCCCTCATAGTCAAGTACCTTCTCATACTTTCCAAAAACCTCAATGGCTGAGCCTATGGCTGAGATGAAGAAGTCGGGACCACTTATACCCTCTTTCCACAGAGTATCAAGCTTTTCTTCGAGCTTTTTCTTCATCTCACGCTTTACCTCATCGAACCAGCCAATTCCATGCTTTTTGATTTTTCTTGCGACGATATAGATTGACGAAGCAAGAGCGGCAGATTCTTTAGCTCTAAGCCTATTTTTCATCTCTGTATGAATTGGCCAAGATGCCGTTGGAACAAGTCCAGAATCGAGAAGAGAATTTATGAGCGTTTCCCATCCCTCAGTGGTCTTATGAGCATAGACAAGCACAAGGATACCGTTTGGCTTGAGAACGCGGTAAATTTCTTGGAGAGCTTTTTTCATTCCCTCCTCAAAGTACCTCTTTGCAGCTTCCCAGTCTTTATCAGTGGTGTAAGCAACAAGCTCCTTGCTCTTTGGTGTAAGTGGAGTTACAAACAACTCTGGATATAAATCACCAATTGTACGTTTCAACCAGACATAGAAGAAATCGCTGAGGTATGAATAGGGAACATTATCATAGTAGGGGGGATCAGTAAAAACAGCATCAAAATAGTTATCTGGAAATGGGAGTGAGGTTGCTGAGGCTTGTAAGACTACTGCTGGAATTTCTGAAGTCATTGAACAATGTTCTACAACTTGAAGGTAGTAGGATAACCCAGTTATAACACTACCCGTAGAACCACTAAATGGATTAGCTTCAGGATAATCCCACATTATTGGGAGTACTTGACGAGAATATAGCTGTTTTATAGCTTCTGAGGTATTATCCCATCTTGCAAGGACATTAGTAAAAGCACTTACCATATCAATAATTAGAGCTAAATACGTCACAATCGCCTTTGCGTATTCTTTATCATAACCTTCTTCAAGCATCTTCTCGTAAGCTTTCCTAACTTTCTCGACAAAGGTTATCAATGCAAGCTTTTGCCTATCATTGAATAAATCTCCCCAAGTGTTCAAATCATAGTTCCTCACCGAGAACGCTCTCTCCGCACCTCTACCTCTCCCTTCTGGGGTTGGCTCATCAGGCACTGGATCAATACCCCATTCTTCCATCAGCTTAGCCCTCTTCTCTTCAAGGTACCTTTTAGCCTCCTCGTATGCTTGAATATCCTTTTCAGTCGGCAAACGGTACACCTTTCCCCTCTTCTCTGGATGATACAAAACAACAGCAACCATCCTCTGACCAGCTTTGCCCTCACGGAAAAGCTTTCTTGTAGTGTTCGCATCGTGAGTCATTCCACACACTGGGCAAGTTACTTTAGCCCCTTTGACTGTACCTTTTGATGGATCAAACCCTTTTGGCATCGGCTCATAACCATCGCCAACTATCTTGAACTTCACATCTTTTCCTTCAACATATGGGTAAAGAGCTACCTTCTTCTTGTCCTTCTTTGCAAGCCAAAACTGCCTCATCAGTGGAATTTCAGCACCACAAGCGGGATTTTGACACTTTATTGTTCTTGCCCATATATACCCAACTGGAATGTATCCATTTTCATCTTTTGGATAAAACCTTTCAAGTTCCTTCTTTGCTTCCTCAAGTACCCATTCTCCCCACTTTTTGACATCTGCAACGAGATCGTACTTATCTTCTTCATCCCGTTCCTTAGGTGAAACCCATTGATCAAGAGCTCCTCTGCTTCTCTTTTTCCTTCCATATTTCTGAGGGTACTCCAAAACAGCTTTGAGAATCAACACGGCAACTGGATTATAGTCGGAGGCATAGGTCTCACAACCTAAACGGAGGGCTTCTAAAGGTATTGCCCCTCCACCAGCAAATGGATCAAGTATTCTTGGTCGTCTTCCTTTGAATGCCTCTAAAATATCTCTCCTTGCCTTCTCAATAATTATCTCATTGAGAGAGTTTTCCCATTTTGAGAGCTCAGCAACAAATTGTCTCTTGTTTTCAAGTTCTTCAATATCTTTCGGGGCTGGGACTAATGCGGCATAGTTGGTCGTTCTTGATGATGCTAAAGGTCGTCTTGCCCACCAAATATGGAGCGTAGAAATATGACCATGACGGATGTTCTTTTCCCTTGCAGATTCTTCACTAACTTCTTTTACCGGAAAAGTAACCTCAATAAGGCGTTTGTCTTCCATTTTACATCCTCCCTTCATTTTCTAATCTTGACATTCTTCAAGAATGAGGGGACATCGAGTTGTACATGTCTAACAGAAAGAAGAGTTCCTATCAAGTTTGGAGCTTGTCGGATGTACTGTTTTCTGGAGACATACGGTATAATTTCATGTTCATCAATTTTCTCTCTTATTCTAAGCGTTTCTAACCCTAATTGTTCATAATTGAGGGTTTTTTGAGCTTGCCGTTTTTTCGTTTTTCGACCTTCTATCAAGTATTCTTTGGGGATTTTTGTATCAGCTGGATATACTTGGTCTACATCTGTGGGGGATACTCTATGGTAAGAATATCCCTCCTTATTGAATATTCTCAGATTTTCGTCAGTTTTTGTTTTTTGAGTTTCTCCCTCTTTTGATCCTCCTTTAGGCTTATGGTCATCTCCTAAGGAGTCAACTCCAAATCCAAAAGCCAAAACATCCTTTGCTATAATTACATTGCTTTTCTTGCTTGGTTTGCCTATATTCACATTAGTAGCATGTATGAACGGGTCAATCCCCTCTTTTCTAAGTGTGGCTTGAGCCATGGAAAGAGTGGGAAAGACTGAAAATGCAACCTTGCCCTCAAAATCAAAACAAAATGCAGTTATTCCCAAGTCAAGATAAAGATTCAGCAAGTCTTGAATTTCATTGTATGAAAAGCCAAGGGGCAATGTTCCCATAATTTCCTTATGATTGCGGGTTTGTAGGATTTCAATAAAGTTGGCAACAATAGCCTTATACTGCTCCGCTGTAATTTGCATCTTTTTTGTTTTTTCTACAAGTGGGACAACATAGAAATCAAAGATAGGAAACGATTGTATATCTGCTAAAAATTCAAGTTCCTTTTTAGAAACATTCGAAGTACGTAAGGCTGGTATCAAGATATTTGCTTTGTCGTCAATATTATCAAGTTTTGAAATCTGCTCTCTAAGATTTTTTGTAAGTGAACCGTAGCCTCGATTCATTAGATTTTCAAGACGCTCTTTTGTAAAAGCTATGTAAATCTCATCCACAAATTCATTATGCATGAGACTAACATCATTTCTAAGATTTTGAGGACTAATTGCCTTTATTGGAGTTTCAAAACTTCTTGAACTGCTAATTCTCACCTTTTTGTGAGCATAATAAGTGTCATCATCCACAGAAATGATCTTCACCTTTACCACAGTGTCCACCATAGGTATTTATAAATAGTACCAACATATAAAGTTTTGTGAGAAGAATGGTGGAGAAAAAAAGGAAGGTACTGTCTCCAAATGAATTGAATCCATTTCAGGCTCTCTTATTGTTACTGGTGGGTATCGATAACAAGCCAGTGAAAGGGAGGACTTGGTTACAAAAGGAGATGTTCCTGATCGTAAATAACATTGAAGGGCTGGGTGAGCTTTCACAATATGAGCCCCATCATTATGGACCGTATAGTGAACTCATCGAGGTTCAACTTGAGAATCTAAAAAGCTATGGGTTGATATCTGAAAACAAAGAAATTACTCTAACCAGAGAGGGCAAGCTCCTTTTCCAAGAATTGCTCAAAATGTCCCCTCCAGAATTGCTTGAGCTGATATCAGAAATCAAGAAGGACTTGAATGACCTAAGCCAAGATGAACTTCTTGCATACATATATTTCACTTTCCCAGAAATGACCAAAGAATCTCGTGTAGTGGATAAAATCCGCAAAAAACGAGTGAATTTAGCTATTTCATTATACAAAAAAGGAAAAATCAGCCTTTCAAAAGCTGCCGAAATTGCAGGGAAACCTCTTCCCGAATTCATGAGACTTCTAAGACAGAGAAAAATGAAAATACCTCTAAGCTACTAAACTCGGAGGGATCAAATTTTGAGACTTATTCTCGATTCCACAGTCTTGATAGCGTTCTATACCGAACTCAAACGCCCAGAATTACTTAGATCATTAGCATTTCGAGGGTACAGATTGATAATCCCCGAACAAGTTTTTGAAGAAATTTCCTACGATGAAAACTTTCAAGAAATTGAACGAGACTACTACAATGGTTTTTACGAAAAAGTCAAAGTACCTGAAGATGAACTAACTCACCTAAAATACAAGTTTCCTTCTCTGCATAAGGGAGAATTAGCTGTTCTTTGGATTGGACAACAATTTTACAAAAAGAAGATACCTTACAAGTGTGTTCTTGATGATGGACGGGCAAGAAAAAGCGCAGACAAATTGGGCTTAGAGAAAATTGGCACCATCGGATTACTTGATCTTATGTGTAACTTGGGAATTATAAGTAAAGAAAAACGAAAAATATGCTTGAAACTTATTGAAGCTGGTTTTTGGTTTCCTCCAGATAAATGCTAACTAAGATCAACTTTTTCTCCTTTACTCTTCCATTCATTGACTGGGACTCTAAATCTAATCTCGTACTCCTCAACGACCTTCAAACTCTCAGCAGGGTTCCGAATGAGGTACAACTTTGGTTTCTCGGCGGCATAAGCAACTACATAGAGCCAATATTTGTCCTTCAGTCTTTTTGCAGTTACATACTCATTCCACGTCAGTTCAACATCGCCAAGATAAGCCCTTGCTTTTACTTCAATGTACCTTTTCTCCCCATTCCCCTCTGAGTAGATATCGTATCCAAGCTTCTTCTTGGAGACATCTTCAGGTTTTCTTCCTTGCCTCCGTTCATACTCCATAACAACTTCCATTCCAATTTTTTCAATATCCAAATCTTCACTCATCTCTCCTCTCGGAAGCACGTATATCGCTCCAACGAAGACTGGTGGACTTACTGTCAGACTTGTTTCCCTCGCTATCTTTTCTGGAAGTTCTTTTAGAGCTCTCTTGTACCTCTCAAGTCTTTCTTCTATGTTCCTAATAACGAGGGCATAACGTTTCCTCTCCTCTGGAGGATATAACTCGTACTCAGCCAGCTTGTAGTCAAGGGTATCAATGAGTTTTCTCAATGATTTCTCCCCATATTTCTTTTTGATTTCTGCTTGTCTTCTCCTTTCTTTCAGAAGTTGCTCTTTATATTCAGTAATAGCTTTGAGAGCATGCTTCATTGCTTCGTCTCTTCTCTTGAACTCGATTTGAACTTCTTCATTGGTTTTTGCTGGCTCGAGATCCCAGATTATCTTAGGATCAATAATTTCGAAATTCTCTCCATCGTCATATATTGCTACCAAAGTCTTTCCTGCAGTCATATTGAAGCCATCTCTGACTTCTCCCTCAAAGAACCAGATTATACCATGTAGCTTATTGCTTGGATCATAGAAAACAGCTCCTCTTTGGAGTTCTTTTAGATAGTTTTCACGTACCCAGTGAAGCAGAGAATCAAAGAGTGGATGTCCAAAAGATATGAACTCAACATCGTCTCTCTTCTTTGCAAGTGTCTTGTCAAATGTTATCGCCTTATAGGATCGTTCTACAATTCCATATCCTTGCTTCTCAGCGATTTCACGAAGAATACGGGGTACCCTATCAATAGCGTAGATTCTATCCTCTTTCTTTCGTATATTTGCACCAAGCTTCTTCATAGCCTTCGTGAAGAACACTTCAAGGTACTCTGGAGCCAATCTGTTTTCCTCAGCCTGTTCTAGTAGTTGCTTTATCTTTCTCAGGTCAAAATGTTTTGTCACAAGGCTTTCTCCAAGTGCTTCTTTTATCCGTTCAATAATCTTCTCATCGCTCAATCTCTGTTCAATTTCCTTGACATATTGTTCTAGATCTTCTGCTTTAGCTGTTGCTTCTAATAATATCTGATACAGTTTTTCTCCTTCGAGAATTTCTCCAATAACATCGTACACTTTGTCACCAAGAGCCTCTCTGATTTTTTCAATCTTTTCTAAAAGGCTTTTGAGTACTTTTCCTTCTCTTGTGTTAGAAGCAACGAAATTGAAAATATACACTGGATATTCCTGACCATAACGGTGCACTCTACCAATTCTCTGTTCAAGTCTGTTTGGGTTCCATGGAATATCATAATTTATCAGCAAATGGCAAAATTGCAAGTTGATACCTTCTCCAGCAGCTTCAGTGGCAACCATAATTTGTGCCCATTCTCTAAAGTCCTTCTCACGTTGCAGTCTTTCGTCCATTGGCATTTCTCCATGAATGTACGTGACTGAATAGCCCCACTCTTGGAGTTTATCAACAAGATACTCGAGGGTGTCTTTGAACTCTGTGAATATGAGTATTTTCTCCCGTTCTCCATGCTTTCTTTTGATTTCGTCGAGTGTTGTTTTCAGCTTCTTCAACTTTGTCTCACGTTCTTCTGCTATGATTTCTTCGGCTTTTCTGATCAGCTCTTCAATTGTTCTAAGCTCGGCTTCTATCTGTTTTCTGCTCCTTGAAACTGTATAACCTTCCATTTCAAGCTCTACTTTCCAACGTTCGCGTTCTTCTTCATCTTCGAGGGCAAGTAACTCCTCCCAATTGAGCTGTGGTTCTTTCAGTTCTATTCTACCACTTCTAAGGTATTCCTCTAAGCGAGCTTTTCTCCTTCTAAGCGATTGTAAGAGTGCGTATATACTGGAGGCAAATCTTCTTTGGAGTATAACAAGGGCAAATGCAATGTTTCGCCTTTTTGATGTAGATTCAAAAAGAGTATATTGATCTCGTATATACAGAGATAGCTCATTGTAGAGCTTCATTTCATCTTCTGAAAGTTCAAATGGGGCAGTATATGATTTACGAGGTTTGAAAATTGGTTTCCCATCAAAATCATACAAATCCTCTTTCATGCGCCTGAGCAGGATTGGATTTTCATTTCGTCTTATAGCCTCCAACAATATTTCAGTGTCAGAGAATAAGCCAGGTACAAGAAGATCTAACAGTAATCGGAAATTTTCTGGGTCTCCTTTGTGTGGGGTTGCTGTGAGAAATAGCAGATGAGTAGAATTTTGGGACAATATCTCTCCCACACGATATCTCTTAGTTTTGTAGAGTTTATTGCCAAAACGATAAGCAGCCAACTTATGAGCTTCATCAACGATTACTAAATCCCAATCTACAGTTTCAAGACTCTTTTTGATATCTTCTTGCTTGATAAAATCAATGGAGGTAATGATCTGCTTCTCTCGTCTCCATACATCGGTTGTGTTTTTGTATATTTCCCTTTTGACAACTATGAATTCTTCTTGAAACTTTTCCTTCATTTCACGTCTCCATTGTTCTACAAGATGTCCTGGAGCCACAATGAGTATTCTCTCAGCAAGTCCTCTTAGTTTGAGTTCTTTGATAACAAGACCCGCCATGATAGTTTTTCCCGCACCTGGATCGTCCGCCAAAAGGAACCTAATCTGAGGATTTTTGAGAATATAATTATAAACAGCATCAATCTGGAATGGAAGAGGGTCGATTTTTGAAATACTCACAGCAAGTATAGGATCATAAAGAGAAGCAAAGTGATATCTTTCACTCTCTATCGCTAACATAACATTTTCAGGATCTGCCCTGAAGTCCAAGGGATTGCTTATTATTTCTATTTCCTCTAAATCAGCTTCTGTTATCATGAGATAATCTGGCTCACGAGAATTGAGATAATAACCAGCCACTTTGATTATTCCATCTTGTTCATGGATTAATTCTACAAGAAAAGGCTCTTTCCATTTGGTACTTTTTAGTATATTGCCAATCTCAATCCTTGGCATGTACTATCCCAATCATTATATAACTCAAAATGGGATAAAGTCTTTTTGGTCATGCTCAATAGTTTTATTATCACTTGAGAAAACATGAAATGAAGGGAGCAAATATTGGATGTGTCTATATGTGACACATAATATTGTGCTTCTCTGCGGAAGAGGGAGACACCTTTGCCTCTCTCCGCCATTCATGTTTTGTCTTTGACTCAATTCTAAAAGCTACTAAATAATCCTTGTTTTTGAATAATGTGGCATAAAAAGTCAAAAAGTCACTAACACAGTAATTTTATTGACGAATGCTCAAAACAAAGCTTGCAAAAAAGTATAAAAAGTCAAGATTTGGGAAAATAGAGCACTTAGAAAGTTCAATTTTGTTAGATTATTAGATTAGGGACAATTTCCAAAAGCATAGCAACGCATTCGTGTAACACACAAATATTCTTGCTTTATTTTTGTTGTTAGTCATTGAAACTTGACACAAAAAGTATTCTGTTCCCCATTAGTTTTTATTGAGCGAAAAACTAACATCTGACATGTATTCGGAAAACAAAAGGTATCATGGATAATTTTGTCAGGTAATCGTAATAACCATTCATAAAGCATGCCTATGTAGTAACAAACACTCAAATGGTACTTCTGAGGGGATCGCATATTTTTCAAAAATAGAATAGAGAAAAAACATAATAAGAATAAATGATGGTTAAAACTACATAAAATGTTGTCCAGATAGTATGCCGTACACCAAAAATAGGGGGCTGGTGTAATTAGCTCGAACTCGAAAAAGAGGCGAGTATCAGCAGGTACACATCAAGCTATCAGCTTCTTTTATTGAGGAAATACGCTCACGAGGTTGGACTGTACAAGAGTTCGTCGAAATGTCAGTCGCTATTCTGCTGAATGATGAAAGATTCAAGTCAAAACAAAAATTCTACGAATACTTAGGGGGAAAATGGAGCCGGGACCGGGATTTGAACCCGGGACCTGGGGATTACGAGTCCCCCGCCCTACCGAGCTAGGCTACCCCGGCACTCACGAAAAGATGATAGGGAGTGGATTTATAAGCTTTTCTTCAGACGAGTTCCCTGCCAGTTGTGGTCATGACAAGTTTTCCATGTTTAACTCCTTTAAGGCTTATGAGTCTTTCAGCAATCTTCTTTATCCTGGTTGCTTTTCCCTTGACAACAACAACTTCAAGACAGTTATGTTTGTCCATGTGGACATGCAAACTTGAGACAACCTCATTAATGTAGTCATGCTGCAAATCCAAAAGCTCCTTAACAACTTCCGCTTCATCATGGTTGTAAACTATCGTAATTGTTCCAGCGACCTCTTCATCACCAGCTTCCCATTCATACCTTACAATGAAATCCCTGATAAGGTCTCTAATAGCTTCACTCCTGTTTGTGTAACCTTTTTCTTCAATGATCTTATCAAACTTTGCAAGCAAGTCTTGGGGAATAGAAACTCCAAATCGCACTATCTTCATAATATCACCAAAAATAGCTAATCCAGAGGAACTATTTAAAGATATTTCAACCTGGCAGATGTGCCCAGAAAAGTTGATAAGGTAACAAATCTATTTTACAAATAGGGAAATGTTATGCAAATTGACTTACGTAAAGTTGGGTTAATCCTGATTGTGATATATATACTTGGTCTCATGCTTGCATTTCGGCCTCCTCAAGTTAAAAAATCTATCATGCCTGTAAAGACATACTCACTTAAATCAGACTATGAAGATATTGCGAAACACTTGGGATTCTTGAATGATGGGAAAATAACCGAGCATGAACTAAGAATAATAGAAGAAGTGTATCCCGTCTACAAATATCACACAACTCTCTTTGAAGATGTTGAGGTTACGGACCCAGAAAAATTTGCAGAGTTATGCTGGCAAGTAACCCAGACCCTAAATTCCGTACCCCTCCCTCTTAGAGACGACATGGTGAGATTTCTGTTTTCTGATTCTCCATATGCCTTGGAGGAGTTCTCCAAAAAGGTGGAGATTTTTAACACTCAAGTTAGGGAGTTTGTAAATGTTTACTCAACCCTTCCTCCCCATATTAGAGCAGGAATAGAGAACTCACATCAGATTTATCAAGTAAAAACTCTAACTGAATATATCCAGCTGGTTAAAGAACTAAGTATATCTCTCTCTGGCTTACCTTCAGATGTTGTCGATGCGATTGATAACATGCAGGGACTTTTTGGAGGATTTGAACCCGCTGAGATATCTAAGTTTGTTTCTGGGATAAAGCTGATTAGGCAAGAGATTTCCACAAATACCACCTATAGAGAGTGGTTTATAAAAAATGCACATAAATTTGAGATTTCTGAGGTATATGGAACATGGATTGAGTTTCAGAAAGAGTACAGGAACGACAAAATACCTCCAGAGATGCAAGGTAAAGTCGAAAGCTTGCCGTCAGGTGTAGTTGAGATATCTCTGAGCATTGAAGACAATGCAAATCCTCCTCATGGAGTCAGGATCCTCATAAATGGAAAAGAAAAAAGGAATATCACAATAAAAACAGAATCTCTCAGCTACATGCATGTTATTCAGTTTCCATTAAAGTGGGGAAACTACACCATAACAATAGAAGCTTATGATGCAAAGGGAAATAAAAAATCCACCAGTCTCGTGCTGGCACATTATCCACTGGTATTCCCAATATACTTTAATGGGAAAGGAAAATACTGGTTTCAGAATGCACAGTTATACACAAAGGCACAGATTGAATACATGTGGAAAAAAGCCGCTGAGTTTAAACCCTTGCAGGTTTATGAGGCCATCTATCCGAATTTGGGTTTCACCCGTTATCACAAAATAAAGCTTGATGGCGCTATGAAGTTTTTTTATAGAGACGCAAAGCGTAAGCTCTTAAGTTACTATAAAAAGCCTGTTCCATTTTACTCCATGACTCCGCTCCATGTGGCATATTTTGTAAATATCTATGTCCATTCCCGTGATGTGCCAATAGTTGGTAGCCTTGAATCAGGAATATGTGGATATGATGGAGAAACTGAGGTAATCCTCATGAATAATCTCTTTATGGATTTCAATCTGAAGGCATGGGCAATTCAAATCCCAGCAAGTCTGAATGGTGGAAAGCTTGACCATTCTGAAGTCGTGGTAGTTTGGAGAGTCCCCCTATTAATTGGAAGCAGTTACAAAGCATTCTACGTTCTTGGACTTGATCCCTATCCTAAAGTTCCAGAACATATTTATCCTTTTGAATCAGATTGGCCTAAAAAATATTCCAGAGAAACCATTGAGCTCATGACCCTTGGGCTTATTCCCTATAGACCGGATAAATTTGCTCTAAGAGAGTTCTATGAAAGATTTGGGATTAAAGTAACCCCGGCATATCCTCTTAAGGATGTGTCCAAAGAGTTCATCACTGGCTATGAATTTTTTGCTTCATATATAAGTTTTCGGATAAGTGATGCGTACATGCAAAGGCTTCTCAACATGATTAAACCTGGCAATTTGGCAATTCTTGACGAGCTTAACAAGCTTGAAGCTGCCAGAGCTTTGTGGTATCGTCTGGATGGGCATAACCTATATTGCGGACCAAAGTACTCTCCGGACTACATTTACATCGATAGCGAAGGGGACTTCTACTATGTACACAGGAATCGTTCCAAAACGTTCACATAGTGTTTAGTCCATCAATCTTCCACCATTTACGTCTATTAGTTCTCCAGTTATGTGATCATTTTCCAAGAGGAAAACCACCGCATGAGCAACATCCTCTGGCTTTGCTATTTCCCCAGTCAAAGAGAGCTTTCTGAGCTTTTCCTTTATTTCTGGGGATATAAGATCCGTATCAACTGGACCCGGAGCTACCGCATTCACCAAAATATTCGGTGCCAAGTGGCGTGCCAGGTTGAATGTTAAAGCTATAAGGCCACCCTTTGAGGCCGCATAATGAGCGCCTACAGTTCCTCCGTCTTTTCCGGCAATAGATGCTATATTTACGATTTTTCCTTTTTTCATGTGCTTCAATACTTCCTGAGTCACTAAAAAGGCACCTTTTAGGTTTATGTTTATAACCCTGTCCCATTCTTCTTCTGTTATTTCCATTGGAGTTATTGCATTTCCAAGAATGCCAGCATTGTTGATTAAGATGTCAATCCTGCCGAATTTTTCAATCACTGTCTCTACCATCTTCCTAACCTCATCCCTGTTGCTCACATCAGCTCTTACAATCACTGCCTCAACTCCATATGCTTTGCACATTTCTTGAGTTTTCTTTGCTTCTTCTTCATTGTGAGCATAGTTTATAACCACGTTTGCTCCTTTTTGTGCCAATGCTACCGCAATTGCTCTTCCAATTCCCCTCGATGCGCCAGTAATAAGGGCAACTTTACCTGTGAGCTCCATCTTCATCCCCTTATCAATTTACAATGTTAAGGTTAAAAACACTTGCTCGATTTCCGAAATATTTTTACGTTTAAAAAGCAAAGAAGATAACATGAAGAAAGTACTAATTAGTTTTGTGATATTCGTTCTTTTGGCATCTGGATGCATCCAAAAAGAGGAGGGGAAGGAAATGAGCTTGAAGGTTACTTCTGTTTTTGGTGAGAATGAGTTTATACCAAGCAAGTACACCTGTGAGGGATTAGACATTAACCCACCTCTAAAGCTTGAAGGGCTCAGCGAAAAAGCTGTTAGCATTGCCATAATTGTTGACGATCCCGATGCTCCAATAGGAACTTTTGTCCATTGGGTTGCATGGAATATCCCTCCGGTTAAAGAAATACCAGAAGGGATTCCAAAGAGAGGTATTGTTGAATCTCCAGTTCACATGCTTCAAGGGAGGAATGACTTTGGAAGGATAGGGTACAATGGTCCCTGTCCTCCACGCGGACATGGGATCCATCACTATCACTTTAAGGTATATGTCCTCGATACACAGCTCAATTTGAAGCCTGGGGCAAGCAAGGAGGATTTAGAAAAGGCAATGAAAGGGCATATTATCCAATACGGCGAGCTTGTTGGCATTTACGAACGGAGATGAAAATGCTTTATTTCTTATTTTCGTCTTTTTCTGGCTTTCGTTCCAAAACATTTTTAATAATTTAAAGTTAGAATTAATTATGGGGTGTTCTGCATGACAGAAAGGATTTCACAGCTAATAGAACACTTTTCGAAGATTAAACCTGGAGAAACAGTTCTTGTAGAATACACGCCTTATTCTTTTCATCATATAGCTTTTTATGTCCTTGCAATGTATTCATTGAAACTTGGATATCCAATCCTAATTGATGACTTTTTTCTTTTTCAAGCCTTGTCCTTTAGGGTGGCTATAGTGTTTGGAAATTTGGCTTTTGAGCAGGAAAGCAAGGGGAGGTTTAAATGCTTG
>CAZTOS010000021.1:0-30537 GCA_964615185.1 uncultured Thermococci archaeon | reverse complement strand
TTGGAATGATGGTGGAAAACATGATTGGCACAAAACCGTAGAACGCAAGGTTAGTAACGGCTTGGAAAACAAAACACCCAAGCAAAATATCCGACTTCCATCTCATATCAAAATTAAGAGTGGAGTGTTATATCTGTTTTTCGGCTTCGTCTAAAATCTTACTCAGCCCATCCAAATCAGTCTTATCAAACTCCTCCTTGAATTTCAAACCAAGCTCAGCTATCTCTTCTCTTGTGATGATTTCTTTTCCTCCCCCTATTCCCGGACAGCTTTCATCATAATACAGCCAGAGTTTTTCTCCTTTGTATTCAAAAGGTTCCTCATTCTCAATGCCCAAAGGTTTGTGAGAGACCATAAACGGGTAAATCTGACAGACTAATGGATTGTAGTCATGGATTTTGCATTTGCCCGTCTCTGGGTCATGAAAGACGCAGCCCAAATCCCACTCCCTGTAAGCCAAGACAAACCTAATTTTTCCATTTTCAGCCGTGAAGAGAATGAAGTCTTGAGGGTCATGACCATGCTCGATTATCCTTTTGATGTCGTAAAGTGTGAGGTAGATAAACCTCCCACGGCAGCAATCTATACAGAATTTGCATTCAAATTTAACGTCATCTTTGAGAGGTTTGGGTCTAAAGCGCATTTTTAACCCTTATGAAATCTGTTCCCAAAACTTTTAAATCTCTCGGAATGGAAAAATGAACATATGAAGGCACGTTTTATCATCGTGATAGCCCTAACAGTTCTTATAGTTATGTGTATCAGCCCCCATAGAACAGATCTTAGAGAGTTCCAATTCTCAAAGACTACAAATGCTAAACGTCTTTTTGAAGCGAAGTGGGAAAACAACACCGCTAACGGAAGCATATCCCTCAATATAACTTTTGATGGATGGAATGTCACAATTAAAGGAACTCAAGAGATTGAGCTTTCCTTAAGCTCTCCCTCCGTAATACCCTTTCTCTTTGAGAATTTATCCATTTTAAGGTTGGATATCGAGAAAATAGAGGTCTGTGGTGCAAAAGTGAGTGTAAAAGGATTCCATGATGGAGAACACGGACTTTTGTTACTCAACGTGACTCCTACCAAAAGCACACAAAAGATTAGGCTTTTCTATACTTCGCATTATCAGCCTTTGCTCGATATCAACATGCGAGACCCTATTGAATGGCAGATGAAATCAACTAAGGATTATTTTTACATTCCACCAGAGGCTTACATGCTTCCCTCCAAGCTGAGAGGAAATTTTACGATTAGAGTTTCTCATTATCCAACAAATTACACTCTTGCAGGTATTTTGAAACTCCCAAATGGTAAATACAAACCGCTCCTTCCGGAAGAGGATACGTTCCACACAGACGGCAGAAGATTCTACATCTTGCTCGGAAGATGGGACGTTTATGAGAAGACAATAAAGATCAATGACAGAAACATAAAAGTCATAGCCCTTACTGATGAAGGGGATGTAACGGATGAACTCTCAAAAATTCTGAAGGTTTACTCCACCCACCTCATTTCATATCCTTACGATGAGCTGATCTACATAAGGTTCAAGGGGCATAGGAGTGAGTATGAAGGGTATGGTCTACATGGAGGAGCATTGGGGACACAATTCAAAAGTGTTATTCCTCATGAGATTGCCCATAACTGGTTTGCGATGTATGCTGACCTTGGAATTCTAAACGAACCTTTTGCCACATATGTATCAATTTCTACATATAACCTAACACCTGAGAACCTAGATAAATGGGAAGCACTCTGTTTTAGCTCAAAAAAGAGAATACCAATAGTGGAGATAAAAGATATCCAAGCATTTCGGATGATAGAGATAACCTCAAATCTTTATTATCGTGGTGCTTTCATCCTCCGCTCCCTTCAGTTTGTTGTAGGAAACAAGATGTTTTTCAAAGGACTCAGGGAGCTCCTTGAGGTCTGTCACGTTAGAGATTGCACTCAAACTGAAGAAACACTAAACCTGATAAAAGGTATCTACGAGAACCTGAGCAATACAGATTTAGAGTGGTTCTTCAAAGAGTGGTTTTACACGGCAGATTACCCAAACTTCACGGTCTCCAGCTTGGAAGTCATTCAAAACGGATTGATACTCAACATAACCGAGAAAAACGGTTTTGCAATGCCGCTTGAAGTAAAAATTGTAACTCCCACCGAGAGCCTCACGAAGAGGATTTTCATAAACGGTTCTGCTATTTTGCAAGTTAAACTAAAAGAAAGACCACTCAAGGTAATCATCGACCCAAATGACTGGATTGCCAATGTTGATGGTTCCTCGTATAGAATAAACTGGGAAAAGCAAAAATTTGAGAAGATCGAGAAGGAAGAGATGGAGATAGATGGGGTTGAGATAGTAGTGAACTGACTCAGGTATTCAAATGCGCATCAAACTTTTTGCTCTTTCCAAAGTCAGCATAGCTTTTATCTAAGCGTTTGCTCACGTAGGGACCGTCTTTTCTATAACCGAACTTTCTGTAATATTCCCTAACTCCAACGCCGCTGATGACAAGCATCTTCTTGACATCAAACTCTTCCTTTGCTATTCTCTCTGCCTCTGCCAAAAGCTCTCTTCCATATCCTCTGTGCTGCCACTCGTATTTAGGTTTGCCCCCAATCGGAACAAGAGGTCCGTAAACGTGAAGCTCCCTAACAATTGCGGAGGGACAGCAGTTAATCTCTTTGCGATGGGCTTTTTCGCTCGGAATCCTCAACCTAAGGAATCCAATTAGAATGTCATTCTTAACATCTTCAAAACTAAGAAAGATTTCATGACCTTCACTTGCTTCATAATCCTCTCTCAAAAGCTTTATGTGCTCAACTTCTGGCTGAATTCCAAATTTCTGCATTACATGACCAACCTCTCTGAATCTAATCTCTCTTGGCCTTATGCCTCTCTTGATGAGCTCGTTGAAGACGAGCTGTCCTAAGTTGGAGTGCTTAACCCCAGCAGCAATTAGAGGAACGGGAATGTCTCTCTGAATCCTCATAACGCGAACCCACTTTGGAATTATCTTGTAAACCTCCACTAAGAGCTCAACTGCTTCTTCAGTAGTGTATGGCCTATATTTGCCTTCTTTGTACCATTTGTACAGGATTGTATCCTCCGTTACAAGCGTCGGATAAATCTTCAACATATCTGGTTTAAAGCGAGAATCTTCAAAGATTATCTGGAAGGCCTTTAAATCCCTCTCAAAGTTGCTTCCCGGCAAACCGGGCATCATGTGGTAGTTTATTTTAAGTCCAGCATCCTTCAAAAGCTGAGTCGCCCTAACAACGTCTTCAACGGTATGTCCTCTCCTAACTCTCGCATATATGAAGTTGAAAACAGTCTGAACACCAAGCTCCACTCTTGTAGTACCAAAGGCAAGCATTCTGTCGATGTGTCTCTCAAAAGACCAGTCAGGGCGAGTTTCAATAGTCAAGCCGACCATTCTGACCTTTGCCTTCTCATTCTTTTTCTGCTCGTCTTCGAGGTAGTAGTATTTTTTCTTATGGGTTCTCTCCCAAGCGGCTTTAAACTTTGGATCTTCATCAAATACCGAGTAGTCTTTTTTAACTAAAACCCTAATCAGCTTTTCCTCAAGGTTCTCTACGTCCTTAAAGTAAGGAAAGTCGTTCATTGCCTTAAATGCATTTTTTATGAACCATTCTTGATAATCCAAGTCCATTGCTGGAAATGTTCCGCCTTGAATAATCACTTCAACCTTGTCAATGTCATGCCCTATGTCATAGAGCTGCTTTAAACGACGGAGCATGATTATGTAAGGGTGATAAGCACTTTGAATTGCTCTCAAAGCTGACGGTTCTTTTCCAGTGTAGCTCTGCGGCGAACCTTCACTAGGACCTCCAGGACAATAAATGCATCTACCGTGAGGACATGGAAAAGGCTTTGTCATCATTGCAACAACTGCAACACCGCTTATTGTCCTCGTAGGCTTCTTCTTAAGGAAGTCTTTGAACTTCTCCCTATCCTCTTTACTCATAACTCTCAAAATGTCAGCGTTACCAGGAAGCTTACTCAAATGATATTTTCTCGCAACTCTAACCTTAACTTTGTTTAATTCCTCTCTACTTTTAATCTCACCCGAAATTATCATCTGAGCGATTTCCTCGCAAGCTTTTCTGTAAGCATCCATCTCTCACCCCTCGGTTTAAGAAAAGCAGGTTAGCTTAAAAAGGTTGTCAGTTTATATTCACTTTGGTGAATAAGAATGGCGAGCAGAGACGAGATTGTAAGCTTCCTCGATGAGTATTTGAACATAAAAGCCTTCCCGGACAAATCGAAAAACGGTCTCCAAGTTGAAGGGAAGAGCGAAGTTAACACAATAGCCTTCGCCGTTGATGCATGCTTAGATACTTTTGTAAAGGCAAAGGCATTCAAGGCTGACATGATAATTGTCCATCACGGCATAGTCTGGGGAGGAGTTGATTATATAACGGGACTCATTCAAAAGAGGCTCAAGTTCCTCCTCGAGAACGACATAAACCTATACGTTGCCCATGTCCCCTTAGATGCCCATCCAGAAGTTGGAAACAATGCACAGCTTTTAAAGCTCCTCGATTTAGAGCCTAAAGAACCCTTCGGAGACTATGGGGGAGTTACAATCGGGTTTATCGGCGAATTTGAAGAGCCAAAGCCTCTGCCGCTGATAGCCCAAATTTTGGTGGAAAAGCTGAAAATTGACTATGTGAAGAGCTATGAGTTCGGAAGGCAGGAAATCAAAAGGGTAGGAGTCATAAGCGGAGCCGGAGGATTTGCAATTGAAGAAGCTGTAAAGAAAAACGTTGATCTCTTCATAACGGGCGAGTTCACCCATGGAAACTACAGAACGGCTGAAGACTTAAGGCTGAGCGTTTTAGTTGCGGGACATTATGCAACAGAGACAGTGGGACTTAAAGCACTAATGCCCCTCTCGAGAGAAAAGTTTGAAGTTAAGACGATTTTCATTGACAATCCTACTGGTCTTTGACTTTTAAGCTTTCTTTTAATACCGAAAGAAAGCCGTCAGGCTTAACAAGAACCAATTCTACTCTTAGCTCTTCTTTTACGTATTCTTCAACCCAGCTTCTACTTAAAGGGTCATTGTTGAAGGGGTAAACTATCACAAGCCTATTGAATCCAGCTCTTTTAGCTTTCACAGCATTGTATAAGATGCGTTGTTTTATCCACTTGTAGGAGTTCTCAAACTCAATTGCAAGGACTTTTTCATCACCCTTGAAAATTATCAAGTCAATTCTGCTCCCATCTTCAGTACGAAACTCCCTGATTGCTCTGAACCCATGGAGATCGCAGAGTTCTTCAGCTTCTTTTAGAAGATATTTAATCCTGATTTCCAAAACCTCCACGAATAAAGATAAATCAAGAAGAGAGCCTCTTCTTAAGCTCCTCCAAAGCTTCTCTTGCCTTTCTTACATCCTTTATCTTTCCTTGGGCTAAGTCCTTCTTTCCTCCACCGCCGCCGCCAGCAATTGAAGTTATTATTCTTATAAGCTCGCCAGCCTTAAATGGAACTTCATCTCCAACTGCAACGACAACAGCGTTCGTGTCTTCGCTTATGAGTGCAATCACTCTGTTGGGCTTCTTTAACTTGAGCGCTGCTTCTCTTAAGTGGTCTAAGTCCCCCTCAACGACTTCTCCGATGAACTCGATTTCGCCAATCCTCTCGACTTTGTTCTCAAGCTCGTAAACGAGAAGCTTAGCCAATTCTTTCTTGAGCTTTTCAACTTCCTTCCTTGCCTGCTTCCACTCCTCGAAGAACTTCTCAGCTGTCTCTGGCAACTTTTCTGGTGGAACCCTGAAGACTTCACTTGTCTTCCTTATTATATCTCTTTCCTTCTGCCACTCCTTTATCGCAGCTTCACCGCAGGCGAAGATAATCCTTTCAACCCCATCTTGGATTCTCTCAGTTCTAAGTATCTTTATTGGACCGACTAAGCCAGTACTTGGCAAGTGAGTTCCACCACATGCCTGAACGTCCCAGTCCTCAATCTTGAGAACTCTGATGATTCTTCCCGGCACAACTCCACCTTGGTAAAGTCTAAAGCCATATTTCTGCTCCGCTTCTGTTCTCGGTAACCACTCCCAAGTGACTTTTCTGTCCTCCATGACAACTTGATTGGCCAGTCTTTCAATTTCCTTCAGCTCCTCTTCACTAATGCGCTTGTAGTGAGAAATATCCAATCTCGCCCAATCTGTGCTCAGCTGTGAACCGGCTTGCCAGACGTGTTTACCGAGAACTCTCACCAAAGCGCCCATCAAAACGTGAGTTCCAGTATGGTGTCTCATGTGCTGAATTCTCCTATCCCAGTCGATTTTTCCGTGAACCCTCATTCCCTCTTTAAACTTCTCTGGCTCCTTAACTCTGTGGAGGATTACCTTTCCAACCTTCTGAACCGCTAAGACTTCAATACCGTTAAGCTCACCAGTGTCGTACGGCTGTCCACCACCTTCTGGATAGAATGCCGTTTTATCAAGAACGACCCAATCATCAATGACCCTGAGAACTTTAGCGTCGAACTCCTTCATGAACGGGTCCTCATAGTAGAGCGTTCTCGTGTCTGGCAAATCTCTCACAAGTTCAAAATCAACGATTTGCTCCTCTTTTTCCTCTTTTGCCGTCTTTTCTGCTTCCTTTGCTACTAAGCTATAGAAGTTGTCGGGTATGTGAACCTTGACTCCTTCTTTCTCTGCTATCTCCTTAACAATCTCAGGCGTTAAGCCATGGCTTTCATAGAACAGTATAAGCTTCTCCAGTGGTATTTCGTTTCTACCTTCTTTCCTGAGCTTCTTAATCTCTCTTTTAACCAAATCGGAGCCTCTCTTAAGGGTTTCTTGATATCTCTTCTCTTCCACATTAATCATGTCCAAAATTACATCTTCCATCTCCTTGAACTCTGGGAATGTCTTGTGGAGGGCTTTTATGTGCATGGCAACAATTTCGCTGAGCGGAACTTGTAAGCCAAGTTCTCTCAAATGTCTAATGCTCTTCCTTATTAGCAGACGAGCAAGGTAACCAGCTTTAACGTTTGAAGGAACAACACCATCGGCCAGCATGAAAGTTAAGGCTTTTGTGTGATCGGCTATTGCATAGATAAGCTCGTAAGGCCTTATCAATCCCTCAAGTTCCTCAACACTTACCCCTACTCTGCTCGCAACTTCTCTTCTCAAAACTTTGAGGTCACCCATGTCCTCGATGTCGAACATTCCAGCCAGTCTTGAGTTCTCCATTAGAATCCTGTCGTCAATTTTCTCAATACCAGCCATTCTCTTGAGGGGTTCGACAACATAACCCAAGACAGCATCGTAAGCCGTTGGAGTGCCTTGACTCATCCAAACCAATCTCTCAAGACCGTAACCTGTATCAACGACCTTAGTATCCATTGGGATGTATCTATCCCCTTTGATGATTACAATCTGGTCATCCGGAGTTCCCGGTGGGGCTAACTTGTACTGCATGAACACAAGCGTAGCAACCTCTAAACCTCTGTAAAGGACTTCAAAAGCTGGCCCAGCGTTTCCTCCACCTGCCCAGGGGTTCTCTTTGAAAGTTATGTCTTCTCCTTTCATACCTAAATCTTTTGTGAAGAACTCAAATGCCAGCTCAACAGTCTCGTCCATCCAGTATATCGGCTTTCCTGGATAATTGAAGGCATGGTGTGCCATCATCTCGAAGATTGTGAAGTGCCTACCAGTTATCCCAACATTATCAATATCCGTGAATCTAATTGATGGCTGGGAAATTGTCAGAGGATTTGCTGGAGGATCAGCTTCCCCACTAATGACCCAAGGTTGAAAATCCATAATGCTTGCACCGACTAAGAGCACATCATCTCTCCATCTGGGCAAAACTGGATATCTTTTAACCCTTCCATGTCCATGCCTCTCAAAGAAGCTTAAGAATGCCTCTCTCATTTCTTCAAGAGTGTATTTCTTTGGGATACCTGGTTTTCCAATAAACTGATATTCATCACACGGAGGGTCTCCACATGTCTCTCTATCTGGGTCTAAGGTCCAGAAGGGTTTTCCGCAGACTTTACAAGTTTTCCTTATCCAACCTTCCTCTTTAAACATCCTCGTTGTCATATCCATTGACATCTTAATCACCTTTACTGCCTTACCTTAAAAACAACAGAAGAGTGGACTTATATTAAGTTTACTAATTCTCATTCTCATTGATTATGATGATTTGAAAATTCATCTGAGCTTGTAACTTAGGTTTTGATTTTCAAATAGCTAAAGCTGGTAATCTTTCCGCTTTAGTCCTCAGCTGGACTTTAAGCTCTAATCCCCCCTCATCCTCAAACTTGATAATTAAGCGTTCTAATCTTTATAACCTCGTCATATAACCCTTAACAACACCGGTCAGACCCGCGAAACTTCATCACTGATTTCAGGGGGCTCCAGACTCATCATTCCTTGTATTTTTGTTTTATGCAATCCTCCTATATATTATTTATTCCGCTTTACAATTGTTCACAAAAACCTTTGTCATTTACATTTATACATAAGCAATGTAAAAAATTACTTGAGGTTAAATTCAACAAAATAGCCAAAATCCTTAAATATTTTGTCGATACTAAAATAGGTTTGTAAAGTACACTAATGCAGGAAACCCTACTACATAGCACAGTGCAATACAGAACTAACAAACTATGGTTGGAGGTGTTTGTATGGGAGCTGTGATGAACTTTATTAATTGGTTGGATGGTATAGTTTGGGGCCCGCCTATAATGATTTTGCTTGTTGGTACTGGGCTGTTCTTGACCATTGTACTGAAAGGAATCCAGATTAGGCGTCTGGGATGGTCCATTAGATACACCTTTGGTAAAGAAGGAAGAGCAAAGACTGGAGAAGGTGACATCAGTCCATTTCAGGCCTTGATGGCAACGATTTCCGGAACAGTTGGTATAGGCAACATAGCAGGTGTGGCAACAGCAATCTACCATGGCGGTCCCGGAGCGCTCTTCTGGATGTGGGTAACAGCTGCTGTAGGTATGGCTACAAGATATTCAGAGGGTCTCTTGGGTGTTGCATTCAGAGGAAAGCTACCAGATGGCACAATGATTGGAGGTTCCTTCAGCGCCTTGGAAAGAGGATTTGCAGAAGTCAAGATTTCACCAACTGGAAGGTATCTGGCATCAATATTTATGCTGATATTTGCAGTGTTTGTAGCATATGATGGTACAAAACTCAGTGGAGGCCTAATGATTGGAGCATACATTATTGCACTGCTCTTCCTAATACTTGCATACTACCTCGCAAGAGGTCACGCAATGGCTTCATTAGGGAAAGTCCTTGCAATACTATTCTCGACATTCGCAGCGATTTCAGCATTTGGAATTGGAAACATGACTCAGTCCAACTCATTAGCTCTGGGTATGAATGTAGCTTTCCACGTTCCATTCTGGGCTACAGGTATTGCCTTTGCAATCCTAACGTTCATAGTCACCATCGGAGGAATCAAGAGAATCGGTGAATTCACAGAGTACCTCGTCCCGTTCATGGCAATAGTCTACTTTATCTTCGCAATTGGGGTATGGATCAAGTTCGCAGGAAAGCTGCCGAGCGCAATAGCACTGATATTCAAGGACGCCTTCACAGGACAGGCTGTTGCTGGTGGTGCTGTAGGAACAGTAATAAGATGGGGAGTGGCAAGAGGTCTGTTCTCCAATGAAGCAGGTCTTGGAACAGCAAGTATGGCACACTCTGCCGCAAAAACCGACAACCCATCAAGACAGGCTCACGTTGCAATGCTTGGCCCGCTCATTGATACACTCATAATCTGTTCTCTGACAGGAATTTCAATTGTTGCCACAGGTGCATGGCAGACGGGCAAAACAAGTACAGCATTGACACAGGAGGCATTTGCAAGGGCATTTGGGCATGCCGGTGAGGTCATGGTCGTTATAGGCGTCATACTGTTCGCATACTCCACCGTCCTCGCATGGAACTACTATGGAAGACAGAACATAATGTATCTGACAAAGTGGATCACAGGAGACCCAGAAAAATTCGCCAATCTCTATCCAAAATTACACCTAGTGTATAACATACTCTGGGTGATATTCATATATATCGGTGCAACAACGGTTCTTGAAAATGTCTGGACATTCTCAGACATGATGAACGGTCTGATGGCAATACCAAACCTGATTGGACTGATTGTGCTCTACACCGTTATCAAGAAATACACCGATGAGTTCATAAAAGAGAATCCTTGACAGTTTGCTTCTTTTTAATCTTTTGTGTTTTTCTGTTTACTTTTAAAAATCTGCGAGGTGGTTTTTAATGAGTTTTAACGAGTTTCCAAAGATAGTTGTTAAGCCTCCGGGACCAAAGGCAAAAGAGCTGATTGAGAGAGAAAAGAAGGTTATCTCTTCTGGTCTTGGAGTCAAGCTTTTTCCCGTTGTACCCGAGAGGGGTTATGGAGCGTTAATAGAGGATGTTGATGGGAATGTTTTCATTGACTTCTTAGCCGGAGCTGCTGCAGCTTCAACAGGCTACGCCCATCCCAAGCTTGTAAAAGAAGTCCAAGAGCAGGTGGCAAAGATTCAGCACTCCATGATAGGCTATACTTACAGCAAAAGAGCCATAGAAGTTGCGGAGATTTTAGCAGAAAAAGCTCCAATTGAAAATCCAAAGATACTCTTTGGCCTGAGCGGGAGCGATGCGATGGATTTGACCATGAAGGTAGCACGCTTTGCCACAAGGAAGCCATGGTTCATAGCATTCATCGGAGCTTATCACGGACAAACTTACGGAGCTACATCAATAGCTGCATTCCAAAGTTCCCAGAAGAGAGGATTCTCACCATTGGTTCCTAACGTCGTGTGGATTCCCTATCCCAATCCATATCGTAACATTTGGGGAATTAATGGGTATGAAGAGCCCGATGAACTAATAAACCGTTTTTTGGATTATCTTGAAAGCTACATTTTAGCCCATGTGGTTCCTCCAGATGAAGTTGCCGCTTTAATAGCGGAGCCAATTCAAGGCGATGCTGGCATAGTTGTCCCACCGGAGAACTTTTTCAAAGAGCTGAAGAAGGTCTTAGATGAGCATAACATTCTCTTGGCAATGGATGAAGTTCAAACGGGCATTGGAAGGACTGGAAAGTGGTTTGCAACAGAGTGGTTCAAAGTAGAGCCAGACTTCATTTCCTTTGGAAAGGGAGTTGCCAGCGGAATGGGGCTGAGCGGAGTTATAGGGAAAGCTGAGCTGATGAACATGACGAGCGGGTCAGCACTGTTAACCCCAGCGGCAAATCCGGTGATTTCAGCAGCAGCCTATGCTACGCTGAAGATAATTGAGGAGGAAAAGATTATTGAAAACGCCCAAAAGGTTGGGGCATTCATAATGAAGCGCTTGAAGGAAATGCAAGAGAGATATGAAGTCATGGGCGACGTTAGAGGAAAAGGACTGATGATTGGCGTTGAAATCGTTAAAGCCGATGGTAAACCAGACCCAGAGCTAACCGGAAAGATATGCTGGAGAGCCTTTGAACTCGGCTTAATTCTGCCGAGCTACGGAATGTTTGGAAATGTCATCAGAATTACACCTCCACTAGTTATAACTGAAGAAATAGCAGAGAAAGGATTAGAGATTATGGAGCAGGCTTTGAAAGATGCATTGGCCGGAAAAGTTACTCACAAAGTTGTTACTTGGCACTGAAGCGATTTCTTTTTAAGCTTTCTTCCTTCTATTTTTAAGGTGAAACCATGAGAAAGACTGCATTGTTGCTGATTTTTATCATTTTCTCAGCTGGGTGTTTGGGAGAACAAAAATATACAAGCATCATAACAGTTACAGAAACTGTTAAAGAAACAGTGACTAAAACCACGACCGAAACTATGAGGGAAACAACAACTGAGACAGTGACAAAAACTATGACCGAGACCTTTACACCTGTAGAAAAACTTGAACAATTTAATTCTACTATAAAAGAGTTGAATCAAACTGTCGTTCGGCTGAATCAAAGCTTAGCTTCTTGCTTCTCAATATTAAGCTCTCAAAACGAGACAATAAAAGACCAAAAAGAGAAGATAAACCAGCTTAAAAGCGCTTATTTATCGTGTTTGCTTCAGAAAAGCGCACAACAAAACTCTGAGTTTAAAGTGCTTTTTGGTAGAGAATATTACTATGAAGTCTTGAAGACGATAGAGGAAGCAAACGAAAGCATATACATAGCTATGTTCCTCATGAAATACGATGCAGGCGATTCCTTTGACTGGGCTAATGACTTAATTAGGGCATTGGTTAGGGCAAAGAAGAGAGGACTCAACATTTATGTTGTTTTAGAAAATTCCGTTGAGATAAACCAAGCTGCTTACAGCTATTTAAGAGCTAATGGCATTGAAGTTCGCTTTGATTCTCCAGACAGAACTCTCCACGCAAAGATTGTTGTCATTGATGGGAAAGTTGCATTCATCGGAAGCCATAACTGGAGCGAGAGCGGCCTTTACTGGAACAATGAAGTCAGTGTTGAAATTAAATCCAAAGAAGTTGCTCAAGAAGTGATAAGCTACATAACGAGTATCCAATAGCCTTAATCTTTCATTTAAATTTTCAGGTGAAAAGCATGAAGCTTAAAGAATTCTTTGCAGAATGGAGAAGGAGATGACCATTCATAAGGAGCATCGAAAAATGGCGCTTTGAAAGGAAGAAAAATAAGTTTGAAATTAAAAGGAAGAACAGCTAAAGTTATGAACACTATGGCAAACTTAACACCCACGAACAAGGGAGTTATTAGAAAAAGAACGGCGTTTTTAAGCTGGGCATTCAGAAGGTAGTAAAATTCAATTCCAAGAGACAGCGAAAGCAACAACAAAAACATTCCGTAAGTTATCATCTTTTTAACACCATAGAGATGCAGACCAAAGACGAGAAAAGCTGAGAAGAAGATTGGGTTAATCGGGTTTGGTGGGTAAAATCCAGGATATAGTAGGGTTGCTATCATCCCAATCAGCCCAACGAAGACATAGAGAGGAGTAAGGATTTCTCTGTTCATTTCAATCCCACTGTGATTCAGGATTTTTGAATTTTATATACGTATGGAGAGTCTAATTCAATTTCTCCAGGTTCTGAAAAGTCTGGATTATCAATATTAATCCCATAACCAAATCCCAATTCTGGATATAACTCATCAATTTCTTCTATCAGCCCAATCACCCTACTCTTCTCAATAACATCGTAAGTCACATAAATAGGGTCTTTTCTTAATAGTATCTCTTGTGCTGAGATTATTTCTTTGTTTTTATCTACTATCAACGCATAAGCGTATTTGTATTCCTTTTGTTCTAATGCTCCGATAAGTATGACAGTAAATTTTTCTGGACCAATATTAGAAATTACTAAAGTAGGAAGTTGAGAGGGCTTTCTTGTTGGAACTTTCTTCTTAGTGAGCATAAAACTCACCTCATATTAAAATTCAAAGAACGCAAATATTAAATGTTTTTGGGTAGTATTTCTTAATACTCAAAGAAGTGTGAACATCTGTTGGAGGTGAAGCCTATGAATACCTCTGAGTTTAGTCTTATAGATATTGGGATTGGGAGAATAACCCAGCTGTGGCATACATTACCTCCAAAAGCTTTAATGACTTTTCTTAAAACTTCCTCATATCATGGACAGCCAGTTATTGATAGGCACATGCATGAAGCCAACATAAAGTTCTCTATGCTTCTTGCTCTTTGGGAACAAGGAATTAATGCAATTCCTGAAGTTCCAGTAAAAACTCAAAATACTACCAAAGTTGTTGATATTGCGTTTATACATAATGAGGATTTAGTTTTTATTGAGACAAAATCAAAACTTTTCAAAACATTTGATCAACTATTTACCTATCTACTTGTTGGCGACTTTATAATTGAAGTTGCTCCAAGAACCTATGAAAATTTAGATATTGCTGATAGATTTGAAACCGAGATCTCAAATGCTCAAAAAAGCTTCTATTTTTACTTTTCACATTATTTAGGGAATATATTAGAAGACAGGAAAATTATAAAACTCTCAGTAATTGCATCCAAATATGTAGGTCGTTATCTCGGAAGTGTTGAAAGTGGAGAAATTATTGAACTTAGCAAAGCTCTAAAGAATCCATGTACGGATTCAAAGCAAGTCAAAAAGCTTCTGAACCAGCCAATTTCAAAAATAAGCAGTAATACCTTACATGATTATGTAAGAGGAATAGTCGCATTAGACTTTCTTCAAAATAATTTCAATATTGCTTTTGAGTTTCCACCAAAAAGCGTTGAAGAAAGCTACTTAAGCCTATCAGCCCAGTATAGCCACCCATTTGCTCGTTCTGACAAAATTTATCTTCCAAAAAATATAAGGAAGATTCGCAGAATTGACATAGTTGCTTGGAGAGATAATGAAATAATTGGAATTGAAGTTAAAACACATATTGGCATTCTCAGAACCAATGAAGAGAAAATAATAGAACAGCTCATTAATTATCAGAAGGCGTATGAAATTGACAAATTATACCTTGCAGTTCCTGATATTTCCCCATCAGCCCTAAATAAAGCAAGGAAAATATGTTCAAAGCTTGGAATCGAACTTCTAACAGTCCACATTAAAGAAAGGGCTGGATCCAAACAAATGAATCTTGACCAATTTATTTCTTGATGGCTAGAAATAAAAATTAGAAGAAAGGTTTAAAGTCAGATAGTCAGTCCTCTCATCACCACTCAGCAACGGGTTTACTCATCACCCAAGCATTTCCTTAACTTCCTCAACTATCTTTTCAATTGCAACGCTCTTCTGTTCTCCAGTTGCCATATCCCTAATCGTGGCTTTTCCTTCAGCCAAATCCCTCTTTCCAAGTATCACAACAACGGGTATTTCATGCTTATCAGCATACTCCAAAGCTTTCCTGAGTTTTCTACCCTGCAAGTCATACTCCGCCTTTATTCCAGCTTTCCTAAGGGCTTGGGTTATCTCTATCGCCTTAGTCCTGACTTCAGACTCCTTTCCAATGTAGACCACAAAAACATCTGGACTTAATCTAAAGCTGGGCAAAAGTCCTTTACTTTCTAAGATTGGGATTAACCTTTCAATTCCAATAGCGAAGCCTGTGGCTGGTGTTGGCTTTCCACCGAAGACCTCTACTAAGTTGTCATACCTACCGCCGCCCCCGATGGAACCTATGCCGAGATCGTTGGGAGCTATTGCCTCAAACACAATGCTCGTGTAGTAGTCAAAGCCTCTCGCGATTCCAAAGTCGATTAAAGCGTAATCATAAACGCCATAAGCCTTCAAAAGCTCAAATAATTCCTCAATTTTTTTCAGCTCTTCTTTAGCCTTATCACTCTTGAAAAGCTCATAAGCCTTTGGCAAAATCTCGTCAGGCTTTCCTTTAAGCCCAATCAAAAAGAGAACCTTTTCAACGGCATCATCGCTCAGTCCAAAGTCCTTGAGTGAAGCGATAAAATCTTCTCTGCTCATCTTGTCCTTCTTATCAATCAATCTCATCAATCCAACATCATCTTCAACGCCTAACATTTTAGCAAACTCATCTAAGAGAACTCTGTCACCTATATTAACTGTAAAGTCTTTGAGACCCGTTGCAAGATAGCTCTCAATCATTAGGGCTATTACCTCAGCATCAGCCTCGATGTTCGCTGAACCTATCAGCTCAACACCAGCTTGCCAGAACTCCCTCAAGCGGCCGCTCTGTGGCTCCTCGTAACGGAACATGTTTGTTATGTAGTACCACTTCACGGGTTTTGGAGCGTTCTGGAACTTGTTCACAAAGAGCCTTGCGACGCTTGATGTCAAATCTGGTCTCAGAGAGATGTCTCTCCCACCCTTATCCTTAAAAGCATAAAGCTGCTTTACTACTTCCTCACCGCTCCTAAGCTGAAAGAGCTTGGTGTACTCAAAGGTTGGCGTGAGGACTTCTTTAAAGCCATAAACCTCAAAGACCTCTCTTATTCTCTCAAACACCCATCTCCTTTTAGTCATGTCCTCTGGAAGCAAATCTCTCGTTCCTTTTACCCTCTCAATTCTCTCCTTTACCATTTTACCACCTTCCTGCCATTAAGAATGCAAAAAACCTTAAAAGTTATTTGCTTCAGGCAGATGAGCTTTGGAGCAGTCTAAGGAAAATTCCACCAACACCTTCAACCATCATTTGTGCACCAATTGCCATCGTGAAGAGACCAATTATCCTAATAAAGACACCTAAAGTCGTTTTCTTAATGTTCTCAATCATGTAGAGCGTTACAAACATCAGCAGAGCAGTTAGCAGAATCGCTATCAAGATAGCTGAGGCGGAGACCTTTATCCCATACTCCGCTGTCAGGGTGATTGCAGTTGTTATTGCAGCAAGCCCTGCTATAAGGGGAGTCGCAACCGGAACGGCGGCTAAGGCTAAGATGTTCTTCTCCTTCTTGAGCGTCACCATGCCGCCTACCCAAACTGTTCCTCTTTTTGTGAGTTTTCGTGAGTCTTCAGGGAATTAACGCCCCACCATCCGATAACGAACGCCGATGCGGTGTGAATATCCAATCCCAGTCCTTGAGCCAGTTCCTTCCCCAATTTCGAAGACCCGGACGGGTTAACCAGATACACGTCGAATCCTCTCTTCAATGCCATAACAACCCCGTGTTCAAGGAGCTCTCTCTTGGCGAAATTCGACGCCTTCCGATTTCCCCTCTTTGAATTTGTAATCTTCCCGTTTTTCCTTTTAATCCAGCTCAAATCCTCGAAAAACACGACCCTCACGCCGTGGTGGTAGGCATAATCCAGTAGGCGGGCGATGGCCATCAACCTCAAACCCCTCGCCTTCTCCTTTGGGAACCCCGGAGAATTGACTTCGGAGAAGTGTTCGATCTTGACGTCCCTGATAATACCGTTACCGTCGAGAATGACCATATTCACCCTGTCGGAGTTCAGGTCGAAACCGGCATACAGCCCACCCTTGGTGGTCTTTCCGAGACGTTTCAGATAAATCTCAAAGGGCACTTGGATGTGCAGGTAAACTTTTCCATTCCGCAGAACAACTTGGGCACCGTATTTGAACTTTTGAGCGTCGAAGATAACTGGAAGGAACTTCTCTGCAGTTCTTAACTTAAATTTCAACCACTCCCTATTTGAGCGTATTCTGACGCTTAACCCTTCAATCCTCACGTTCCTATTCCCATTTTCGTTCTCCTTTGGTTTGCTGATGAGGAATTTTGACTTCAAGTGAATGTGCCTTGGATTCCCACCGTTTTGCCTTGCTCCTTTTAACAGCATTTTCGCATAATCCCACGCACTATCAGAATACCACCAGTTGTTTAGAACCAGTCGGGAAACTTCCCTTACGCCCTCAATCTTCCTAACGCCCTTGAGTTGAAGCCTTATCGCCAGTTTGGTGGCTTTTTTGAACCTCTCAGTCAAAAGGGCAAGTTTCAAGTAATCCTCCTGTGTTTCCGGTTCGAGCCTTGTTTTAATGGTGATGTAATTCACTTCCGCTCTTCGGATTTTTCGTGTTTTTCGAGCCATAATTCAATTGCCTCCGTTATGGCTTTTCCGAGGGCTCCTTTTTTGACACCGTAAACGTCGAGGATTTTCTTTCTGAATTTGACTTCCAAATCATCAGGGATTTTTACAGTTATGACTCCCATTGTATTCACCAAAATACTTAAATACTTGTTTACTTAAATAGTTTTTGGTTGTGATGCCAGTCTGGTGAAGTCGGTGAGCTAGGCGAGGTGGAGGGCTGGCTGAACCCTGCGGGTGTTCGGGCGACCCGTTCCGCCGTAGTGGGCTGAAAGAGAAGGAGAGTGGGCAGGACGGTCTAAGTCTGGGCACCCGCAGAATCCCGGGGGATGAATCTCTACGTGAACTCACGAAAACTCACGTAGGAATGACCCCTATCATGTAGTCTCTTGCGTTTTTTGAAAAATCCCAAGCATTTTTCACAACAATCTTGGCACACTCATCATCAAATGGATAAACTCTTATTCCCAAGACATTAAGAAAAGCATCAACATAGGCTTTACCTTCCTCATAACTACCACGCTTTTTTGAATGATGATAAAGGTATTCTGTATACGCCACTGCACTCAGTATAGGCTCGTGGGGACTTTTCTTAAGCCATTTGAGGAATTCTTTGTCATGAAGAACGTTTGTGTCAAGAACTATCTTCATTTGTTTTCCCCCTGAAAATTTTACTAAGCCCTTCTCTCATCTCTTCAATGGTCTCATCAATGTCCTTTGAAAGCTCAGTCATTTCTTCAAGAAGGTCTTCAAATTTCATAATCACATACCCTTCCTTAGTCCTGACAAAGACAACCTCATCACCAGCCTTTATATTGAGTGCCTCCCTAACCTCCTTGGGAATTGTTACTTGGTATTTCCTTGTAACAGTTACCATTACAATCACCAAAATGTAATACCTAAATGAAATTAATAAGAATATCGCCATCTATTATGTGTTGTGGAGAATAAGGTATGCGATGATGACACCGGCACTGGATGACTGGTGATTAGCGCTCGGTTGGCTGAGCCCTCTCAAAACGGTATATGTCAACCTTTATCCTCTCCAACCTCTTTCGATGAAAGAAGAACTGAGCCGGAATTTCAAAGTCAACTGTTAGTCGGTGTGTTATTATAAAGCCATTATCCCTCACAAAATCCTCAATGAATTTCCTAACTTCGGGCTTTGCCAGATGGATTGAATAGACAACTCTGCTTATTTCAAAAGCTTTGAGGAGAAAAGGTCTGTCTGCTTTTGGATTTTGAGAGCCAAATGGAGGATTCATGATGACGGTATCAACTCGCTTATCAAAAAAGCTCACATCGGACAAAATCAACTCAACACAACTTTCCACACCCAAGGCCTTTACATTTTCCTCTGCTATTCTCAAAGCACTCTCATCTATTTCAACGGCATAGACCTTTTCTGCCCCCAAAAGACAAGCCCCCACACTTAAAACTCCCGTGCCGGCGCCTAAATCAGCTATAACTCTGCCTTCAACGTCATCCAAAGAATATGCCAACCATAAAAGCTCAGCCGCAACATTTCCCGGAGTTCTGTACTGCTCCAGCTCTGCTTTAGGACTTTCAAACCCTTTGAGCCTTGAGAGGAGCATTGCAAGATGCTTCTTCTTCATAGCTAACCCCTCATGTAGCGGAGCAGCTCTTCAAAGCGCATCTCAAACCTGAAGCCCGGAATGTTATACATTGTGCCAATTGTCGTTAAGATGAACATTACAACCACAAGGGCCGCTATAAAACCAAACTCCGCTGTTAAAGCTGATACAATCGCTTCCTTTGAGTTTAAGCCTGTGATGAGCAGCATAATGAAGAGGAAGAAAAAGCCAAGGAAGATATCAATGTAAAGAGAAATAAAAACACCAAATATTGAAATGGTTAGGAGCAGAAGCTTTCTTGGCTTCTTATACGTGAAAACCTCTATGGCAGTCTTCAAGAAGCTGTAGTACATGAAAATTAGTAAAATGTGAAGCATAAAGTCCAATACAAGGCGAAGCATCGTTTCACCTCTTTGGAAGCTTTAAGCTTATTCCAAAAGGTTCATCTTTTTCTCTTTTGCCTCCAAGAATTTCATCAAACTCATACTCTTCTCTCAAGCCGAGCAATAGTTCAACTTCCGGAGGAGTTAATACGGGCTTTCTCCATCTCTCTGCATCGTCTATTGGTACACGAGGGCAGGCAACGACAACGTAGGCATCAAAATCAAAGCCCTCCAAAGCCTCTGGATTTATGTAGTTCATTGCTATCAGCTGTGCTTCTCTTCCGTGCTCTTTTAAAAGCCCCATTATTCTTTTGGCTTCCCCTAAGCGTAGCTGTCCCTTCTTGATGCTTATTATTACACCAAATTTTTTGGCATCATAGGCATTAGCGATCATTCCCCATCTCTTTCTCACAATCCTCTCGACTTCTTTATCCATCCAAGCAAAGTCTCCAGTGTAAGGATTGATAGCTAAAGTTGGCTTTTTTGCAGCTAAAGCAACACCAATTGGATGAAAATAGCCAGCACCAATGAATAAAATCCCATCAACGTCTTCTCCAACCCTTGCCGCTGTAAAGTTGCAGCCCAAAATCTGTCCAGCAAATGAAATCCTATTATCTCCTTTGCCAATGAAAACTTGAAAGCCTTTCCCTTCTAAAAACTGCTTTGCTCTCTCCAAATCCCTTATGTGCTGAACTGTGGTTACAAGAGCAATTTTCTTGCCAAGCTTTTTAATTTCATCAAGGTTTTTCTCAAGGGCTTTCACAACATCAACCTTGGCAAAAGCTGGCACAAATATAGTTGGAACTTCCAAGTTGAGTTGCATGTAAGAATGACCTAAATGAATCAAAACATCGCAACCGAGCATCTTAGCCTCTCTATCAGCTAAATCGCAAGCTCCATAATTTATATCACCACTTATTATTACCTCAATTCCATTCCTCTCTAAAAATTCAACCAAGGCTTGGGCTTCTCCCTTTAACCCTTCTGGAGTCTGAACCAACACTTTTCTTGCATTTAACTCTTTAATTTTTTGGAGTATCTCTTGGAAAGGAATTTCGTGTAAGATATTCACTTTAACCCCTCTGTGGAAAAGCTTTGACCATAAGATTTATATTTCTAATGCTCCCATAATACATCGAAGTCCGAGGTATAGGTGATTAAGATGAGAAAAGTTGCATTAATTTTTATCATAACAATGCTCGCTTTTTATGCTCTTGCCCAACAGCCTTATGATGAAGTTGCAAAAGCAGTCTTCGAAAGCCTAAAAACCGGAGATTACTCAATTCTCGAGCCATATCTTGACGAAAAGATGAAGGAAGCTTTTAATGAAAAAGCCTTCAATGCTTTAAGAGGACAGATGATTTCAAAATACGGCAATCTTGAAAGCTTCGAATTCATCAAAAAAGGAAAAGCAGGAACATTTACCTTAGGATACTATCGTTTTGAATTCGAAAAAGCTGACGTTACACTAAAGCTTGTTTTTAGTCAAACCAACGGTGAATACAAACTTTCCGGACTTTGGATTCAGAAAGTTGTCTGGAGGGAGAGAGGAATTCCCCTTCCATTGGCAGTCGGTTTAACTATTTTGGGTGGAATTTTAGCCCTGTTAACATTTTACACTGCTGGATTCAAAAAAATCAAAGGAGCAGAATTAATTTTAGGCTTCTTTTTGGTTGCAATAACACTTTTCATTCAGCCAATAATTCAGCAAGCTCCATTCTTGGCATTAGAAATTAAATCAAATGCAGATATAATTGCTAAAGGGTTTACCTTTACAGTTATCACAGCCATATGGCTCGGTTTCATTGCTGGATTCTTCCAAGAAGGCCTGAAGTATGCTTTTGTGAGAAATAAAACTCTTAAAGAAGCACTCTTTGTTGGAATTGGATTTGGACTTGGTGAAGCAGTTTTAGTGCCGTTGCTCCAACTGATTCAAAGCTTTACCCTCGGAGGTCTGCCTCCAGTCCAGCTAACACAAGCACTGCTTGGCTCATTTGAAAGATATATCGCAACTCTTTTCCATGGAGGAACTACTATTACGTTGGCATACGCTTATAAAAATGGGTTTGGAAGAAAAGCGTTAGTGGCATTGAGTATTGCCCACGGTGTTATCGATACGTTTGCATCATACTATCAACTCATGAACTCCCAGATAAGCTTAATAATAACCTACGGCACAATCACCGCTATTACCCTCATACTACTGCGGTATGGCATTCCAAAAGCGAAAGTAGAAAAGGAGGAAGAAAAGGTTGTTTGGTGATCCGAAAGAGAAAGCCCTAAAAAAGCTGAGGAGGGAGCTTAGGGCTGGTACTTACTCCTTTATCATCCTATCTCTTCTTGAAAATAAAGGAGATATGCATGGCTACGCAATCAGGAAGGAGTTTGAAAAACTGAGCAATGGTAAAATAGTGCCAAGCGAAGGAACTCTCTATGACCTCCTCAAAAGTTTGGAGAAATACAGGCTCATAGAAGGTTTTTGGGCTGAAGTTGGTGGGAGGGCAAGAAAATATTACCGGATAACCCCTCTCGGAAAGGAAGTTCTTGAAGAGCTTAGGAAAGAGATAAAATCAGTCAGCAGAATGACGAAAAAGCTGACGGGTGATGAATATGGGTGGGATTGAGGTTTTCAACATGATGTTTGAGACGCTCATTGCCTCCCTGATGTTCATATCGGGTTTGCTGACCTATCTTTTTAGAGACAAGCCAAACATGGCAATAGGATTTAGAATTGGATACACATTTGCATCAAAAGAAGCCTGGAAAAGAGTTAATGCCTTCAGCGGCAAAGCTTTCATGGTCTTTGGAGTTCTGCTCTTTATTCTGAGCCTAAAGGTTAACAACATCTTAATCTTCTTCATTGTGATGATCGCTGGGGTTTTATTAATAACCGCCCATGGATACAAAATGGCAAGAGAAATTGTTGAAAAAGAAAGCATCAGAGAACCAGCAGTTGGAGAACCAAAACCTATTGAAGGGATAAACGTTAGGCCATATCTCACAATTCAAATTGGAGCATTGGCTATCAGTTTTCTGTTTTTGATTTTCAGCTGGGATAAACTCCCCGACATAGTTGCAATTCACTTCAACATCGCTGGTGAACCGGATAACTTTGCACAGAAGACCCTCGGGGTGTTTCTATTTCCTTTAGCGGCATCTTTGCTTCCAATTGCTCTCACATATATGGCCAAAGATCCCATGATACTGAGAACAGCTCCAAAAATGAGTAAAAAGGGACTAAAGATATTTGCTGAAATGATGACGATAATTGCAATAATGTTGGCTTGGGCAAATGCATACTTGATTCTTTATAACGCTTACAACTTCCATTCTAACGCCTTGCTATCCGCAACGTTGCTTATCGGTGTTGGATTGCTCCTGATTGAAACTTTCAGACTCCTACTTGCCGTTGGTCTCCCGAATAAATAAACAAGGAGAGAATTAAACGAAATAATACTTGGGCTGCCTATCCTTGAAAATATCGTTGTATTCGTTTATCTTTTTGTTCCTTGCTTCTTCTATGTTTATATCCACAATGCCCACTTCTTCTTTGTCTTCACTTGCTCTGAGCAGAATTTCGGCCTTTGGTGAATTGATTTGGCTCATTCCAATGAACCTAAGCCCCCTCTCTTCCCCGATCCTGTTGGCTGTAATTGAAAAGACCCTGTTTTCTAAGCTTCTAATCGGCATTGCCCTTGGAGCATAAGGCATCACAAGATTCGCTGGATGAGCAACTATGTCAGCACCTTTTAACGCTAAGGTTCTCATGGCTTCTGGGAAGAACCAGTCAAAGCAAATCATTATGCCCACTTTTGCCACTCCAATGTTGAACACATGGAATCCCAAATTTCCCGGTTCAAAGAACACTTTTTCTCTGTAGAATAAATGAATCTTGCGGTATTTTCCTATGTAACCCCATCCAATTGGCCCCACGAGAACGGCGGAATTGTAAAGCTTGCCCTTCTCATCTTTTTCCGCAGTCCCTGCCACAATGAACATTTCATGCTCTTTCGCCTGATCTATTAAGAACTGCGTTGTCTCTCCATCGGGTATTTGTTGAGCTATGCTTTCAACTTCTTCCTTACTCTCAAAGTTGTAACCAGTATCAAAAAGCTCAGGGAGAACCACCAATTGAGCATCTTGCTTAGCGGCTTCTTTTAAAAGCTTCTCAGCCTTGCTCAAATTAGCGTTTAAATCTAAAAGCTTAGGCTCCATTTGAATGAATCCTATCCTCATGCTCATCACCAGCAAAGAATTAATAAACATCAAACCTAATAAAATTGGTGGCAAAAATGAGAAAGGTCATTGCCATTTTGATGTTACTTCTCTGTCTCTCCCTTCCCGTGAGTGCCCAAAATGAAGGCAAAATTTTTGCGTGGCTCAGAATTGGGGAGAGTGTGACTATTGACACTTACACTATAAGAGTTGCTGACATCGATAGAAACTTTACAAAAGCCCTGATTCAGATATACAAACACGGCTTGCTTTACAGAATGGGGACAATTTCTTTTAAGGAGGGACTTATGGTAGATGATATCCAAATCTATCTGCAAGACTCTTTTAGATCCGAAATTTATCCAGCAATTCTTCTTGAGATAGACGTTCCTTATTTCAAGGCAGGAAAAACTTTAGTTCTTAAGAACAAGCAGATTAAGATTATCAGAGCCAATGAAAGTTATGCAAAGCTTAATTTAGGATACACAAATGTAACTCTTTCTGAAGAAAAAGTATACTATCGGGACAAAAACTTTGAGATAAGACTAAATCCTCTTGAGTATTTGTTCAGAGAATATGTTTACAAAGGTCAAAATGGAGAGATAGTATACAAGGGCATCAGTAATGGAAAAGCTGTTTTAATCATCGAAAACAAAACCTACGAGTTACTTGAGGGTGAAAAGGTATACATAGACAATGTAACCCTATTGACATTGCTGGAATTTGATGAAAACCGTGCATTAGTTCGATTAGATTTAGTAAACGCAACATACCTAACAATCAAAGAACTACCATATTTTGAAGGATTTATTGCCGAGCATGAAAAGATTAGACTATCGAAACTCTATGAAGTTGAAGTCTCCGAATTTATGGACGAAAATCACGTTGAAGTAACCCTTTACAAAGCTGGGAATATGGTTGAGAAAAAAGTTCTAAGCACAGATAGTCCCTATTTGGTGTATTACCCATTGGCAATAAAGTTCAGGTATGGATTTGAGGGGGTTAAAAATAATCTCGCATACTTCGTTATATTTGTGGATGAAGAGGCTTTGAAAACAGAGGAAGCAAACATTACACTCCCGATATTGGATGTCAAAATTGGGCTTCCAGAAAAAGTTCATCTTGGAGAGAACGTGCCACTCAACTTAACAATAAGGAATATCGGAAATGCTCCGGCTGAAAATCTTGAAATACTTGTGTTCACAGATGACATGAAATCAAGAACCTTCGATCCATCATTCCCACCAAACGGTATCATTACCGACAACTCTACGATCACAATCGAGAAGGAAAACCAAAGTATCACAATCGAGATTTTATATGATTACGATGGAAAAACATACCGCAGGATCATCACGCACAAATTTGAAGTCTTGAATCCAGAGATTACGTTTTCTGCAAAACTCAATCTTCCAGACAATGCAACGTTAGGAGTTCCATTTAACGCCCCAGTCACCTATACCGTCTATACGGACTATCCAAGCTCTTTTGTTTTGACAATAGAGGGGGAGGGGATTACTTATTTGTCATCCCCAATAATGACGGTTGAGAGTCCTTCAGAAGGGAATTTCACGGTGGAGATAGTTCCACTAAAAACTGGCAACTTAACGTTAAAGATTGCAAGTTCATTTCCAAAGAAACAAATCCTTGACACTGCCACAATTCCAGTTTACCAATCTAAAAAAGTTCAAATAATCGAAAAAGTTGTTGAAAAATATATAAACTGTGGAAACACAACTCAGAATATCACAACACCAAATCAGCCTGCAATTCAGTGTCCAAACGAAACAAAAATCATTTATACACCCGTAGAAAAAGTAGTTGAAAAGGAAGTGCTCCCGATTGGTAAAGCAAGCTTAATAGCGATAATCTCGCTCCTTTTAGGCATTGTTTTAGGTTCATTGCTTTTAGGAGAAAAGCTTAAAAATATACTTGAAAGAGCTTAGAGCGGAGCGATCATAGGAGGGATCATCATGAAGAGGAGACCAAGGAAGTGGAAAAAGAAGGGCAGAATGAGATGGAAGTGGATCAAGAAGAGAATTAGGAGGCTTAAGAGACAGAGAAAGAAGGAAAGAGGATTAATCTGATATCTTCAGTTATTTTCTACCCCTTTCATTATCCGGAGGCTCTTCAACTTGGAAGCCTTTGAGAATCTTTCTATTGAACTTGAAACATCAAAAGGAAAAGCTTTAGTGTTTGCTGATCCTCACATAGCTTTTGAGCTTTCAAGGGGATTAAGAATAAGAACAAAATTTGAAAGAAAGCTTGCTGAGTTTGTAAAGCTCAAAAATCCTGATGTTGTAATAATTTTAGGGGATATCAAAGAACCCCTTGGTCTTAATACTTTTACAAAAAAGCTTCTCATAGAGTTCTTCTCTGAGCTTAGGGACTTTGAGGTAATAATAACAAGAGGCAATCATGATGGAAAAATTGAAGAAGCTTTAAAAAACTTCGAAAATGTGAAAGTGGTTAGGTACTATACAATCGACGAGATGCTTTTCCTTCATGGTCATCAAAATCTTCCCAATGTAAAATTTGGAAAAGCCTTTCTCGGGCATATACACCCAGCGGTTACCATAAAGTTTGGTAGCATGGCAAAAAGAGTAAAATGCTTTTTGAGGATTGGAAAATTTCTAATTCTCCCCGCAATAAATCCTTACTTAGAGGGATTTGACGTAAAAGAAGGAATTAAAATGATACCTTTCCTAAAAAACAGTAAAGAAGGCGACGTATATTTATCGGAAGGAACCTATATTGGTAGAATAAATTTCACTTAGAACCGCAATATTTATGAAGTTTAAAGTATGAAGATAAATTTGCAGAGGTGTGAGAATGGGTGAACTACATGAGAAGCTTGAGAACCTATTAACGTCATTGGGCGTGAAAAAAACTGAGATAAAGATCTATAGGCTACTTCTGGAGAAAAAAGTACCTATGAGAATCACGGAGATTCAGAGGGAGCTGGGTATAAGCGAGAGAAGCGTGAGAGAGCACGTGCTTAATCTTTATAGAAAAGGGCTCCTAAAGAGGGAATTAATTCAAAAAGGATGGCTTGGATACGTTTATACGGCAACATCACCAACAGAACTCCTTGAAAAGCTGAAAGAGAACATCGTCAAAAAGATAAACGAGCTGGAAAGGGAATTGAAAGAGAAGGAAATCTAACAGCTAACAAACCCCAGCTTTTTCAAAATTTCAAGGGCTTTGTTAAGCTTTTCCCTGTCAATTTTTCCAAATTCTTCTTCTATAGCTTTAAACGCCTCTTCCTCTGGCAAGATTTCTCCCAACATTAGAAGCTCGTGAAGGTGAATTGAGAACTTTCTATCTTCCATAAATTCTTCAAGTTCTTTTGCTGCTTTTTCATCAAATTCCCTAATTGTCCTAACTGAGACTAATCCCTTCTTTTCCCACTTTATCCACGCCTTAAACTCAAAATCATGACCTATATCAATTCCCAAAAACTTTCCATCCCTCGCAAGACCTTTCATAACAAGCTTTTCTGCAACCTCAATCTCTCTATCCATGCCAAGTTCTCCCAGATATTTCATAGCATAGCCCCTTGCAAATCTCTGCAGTTTTTCTCTCTCAGCTTTCGCCAGTGCTAAGGCTGTAGCCAAAACCGCCTTTCCGATTACTTCGAGAGAGTCTTTGCTTATCTTTTCTATGCTGTCTTCACTTGAGTGATAAAACTTGTCAGGCCAAGTTATTGGCATGACTCCCGGAACTCCAAAGAAGTTGAAGATGTCGTGGTCGCTTCCCATCTGATAAGGGTAGCTTTTAACTTTCAGGTTGGGCATTCCTTCACCGCCAAAGCTCTCACCTTGGGAGTTCGCCAAATTAAGATAGTACTCCAAAAGCCCGCTAACAATTGAGAACCTTGATAACGGTGTTCTTACAATCATTATGGTTGAATTCGAGCGGTCTTCACTTCCACCAACCATGTCGAGGTTTATCATCACATAATAGTTCTCAAGCTCAGCGAACTTTTCAATGAATGCTTGTGTTCCATGATACTCGGGAATCCACAGGAATGCAAAGCCAAATCTGAAATCTTCGCTGTATTTTTCTTTCAATGCCTTTGCCAGCTCTATGAACATTGCTGAACCGCTTGCATTGTCATTTGCCCCCGGCTTTGGATGACAGATGTGAGCTGTGAAGAGAATATATGGTGGCTTTCCAATTTTTGCATAAACCATTGGCAAAATTTGTTTATCTTTAATCTCCGTTTGGACTTTAATTTTAGCTTTTACGTTCTCTCCCTTCTTTAATTTGCCAATTATTTTATTCGCAATCTCTTCACTCACAGCAACAGCCGGAATCTTTGCCCACTCTAACTCCTTCTTTGAGAGAAACAGCCCCATATATGGAAAGGCTTTCCCAGTTCCTTTACGATAGGCTATAAAACCAATAGCACCCTTCTTATTTGCTTTTTCATAGTTGTCCTTCCATTTCTTGTCAATTAGGACTATTTTTCCCTTTACTTTCTCCCAGTCCTCTTCTCTTTCAATGTAAACTATCTCCCCTTCAGCTTCTCCGCTTGGCGAGTGTGCCATTACAACGAGAGGAATTTCCTCAGTGGTGAATTTTTGATTAAAAATCTCAATTTCACCGTAAATTAAGTCCCATGCAATTGGGGATTTCAATGTTAGATGCCAAGTTTCTCCGTCATAGACCTCCTTCAAAAGCTGGGCATCAATTCCAGCTTTTTTGAGCTCTCCAAGAACATACTCCGCTGCATCAACGATTTCCTTTGAACCCTGGATTCTGTGGAACTGGGAGATGTTCATAATGTGCCTCAAAATTTCATCCACATTTATTCTTGCTTCCTCAAGAAACTCTTTCATAGTATCACCAAAAGAAATTTGGAAAGAACTATTTAAGTTGCTCGTTTAATTGGAGCATTAGCCCCAAGTTACATGCCTGTTAACCAGAAATCTAACCACGAAGGAGAGCCCAATTCCGATTAAGTTCGCTATTAGATAGTGCATGCCAAGGTAAACAAGCACTCCAAATATCACCCACTGAACAACAGCTCCAGTTAAAGCGGCCAAGTGAAAGCTGAGAAGTCTCTTGTAAAGGGGTTTGTTCTTCAAATCCTTAAACGTCCATAAATCATTCCAAGTAAAATTGTTGAGGATTGCAAGCTCAGTCGCAAGAATGTTGGATAGCATGTAGCTCTCAAGTCTATTTCCAAAAACCTTCTCAACAAAAAGCCACAAGAAAAACTGATTTACAACTATCCCGCTCATTCCCACAATTGAGAACTTAATCAAACGGTCAATTTCGCCCTCCCATTTCATTAAACGATAGAGATGCCTTAAATAGTTGAAAATCTGCTTTTGACTGAGTTTGCTTTCTCCAGCATATCTTAAGCCAAATGTGTACGGAATCTCAACTACCTTGCTGTATTTTCCCTTTATGAGAATCTCAAGGAGAATTTTAAAGCCTACTGGGTTCAGCGCAATATTTTCAACAACATCTCTTCTGATGGCAAAAAATCCACTCACTGGGTCTTTTATGTTCCTAATTTTTGGCAACGCAACACGACCAATCATTATTGCGCCTTTTGAAATTAGCTTCCTCCACCAGTACCAGTTCTCAACCTTCCCACCCTTTACATAGCGGGAGCCAATTGCAATATCTGCTCCACTTTCGATTGCCTCGATAAGCTTTGGAATTACTTCTGGAGGATGCTGTAGATCAGCGTCCATGACTACAAAAATATCTCCTTTTGCTTCTTTAAACCCTCTAATCACCGCAGAAGATAATCCTTTTTCCTTTGTTCTTCTAATCACTCTGAGGGGATATTTTTGTGCTAATTCCTGTGCCTTTTCCCATGTTTTATCTGGAGAATCATCATCAACGATTATGATTTCAAACTCATAACCCTCTAACGCTTTACTTATTCTACTCACAAGCTCCTCAATGTTGTCACGCTCATTATATGTTGGAACTATGATTGAGATCATGACAATCCCTCTTTTTCATCTTTTTACTGCGAAATCTTTATAACAGTTTCCTTAAACCTCATTCTCGAGGGGCCGTGGGGTAGCTTGGCCTATCCTTCCGGCTTCGGGAGCCGGGGACCCGGGTTCAAATCCCGGCGGCCCCACCATCTTAAGTTTTCTGATTAATTCTGGTGGTTTCTCATTAAACAGAACCCATCTTGCCGTTTGATTGAAAAACTGAGACTTGTTAATTGTTAAAGCGTTCATTCCCTCGACCACCTCCGGGTCGAGGGTAATGTGTAAGCGTTTCTTTCGCTTCTTTTGCGCCCTAACTCCTTTGTGAGAGCCGCTATTTTTATGCCCACTCCTATGCATATAGACCCACTACTCAGAGTATGGCCGAGGATGTTAATATTTGTTGGCATTAGAATCACCATATTTCTTCGACTTTGCCTATTTTGAATAGCCACAATTTTGATAAGTGCTCCATTCTATCACAGAACTTTTTAGAGAGGATGTAAGTGTGGTAGGCTCCTCTCGAGATAAATCCCAAAGCTTCAAGTCTTTTGATGACTCTAAAGTATAAGTAATGCTTTTCTGGAGGGAATAACTCTTTGTACTCATCCCATCCCATTCTTCCGTGTTTCTTAATGTACTCAATGATTTCCTCAGCCATGCTCTTGGCTTCCTCGCTCTCAAAAACAACATCAAAAACATCATCCGGTGGTTGGTAAACGGGTATTTTGATGCTCACAACATTGGGCAATCTTCTTTTCCTCGGCATAATTACACCCCCATAGTTATTAGCTTCTACTAAACATGTAATTATTCTCTGAAATCCACTCACAAAGTGGGGGGAAGATACTGCACAAGGGTGCAAGTATTTTGGCTATGTT
>CAZTOS010000020.1:0-31629 GCA_964615185.1 uncultured Thermococci archaeon | reverse complement strand
GCGATAACCCTGAGCCGTCCTGCGGTAGGGGTAATGGGCCTTAGACCGGGCCTGCGGGCTGAACCGAAAGTGGTAACGCGAGTAGGGGATGAGCCCGCAAACCTCCCTGTCACTGGCGAGGGGTTAACTCGTTGGAACCCTCGCCCTTCAGGACGGGGAGGAGGTCAGAAGGGCACTTGTATCAAAGAAAGCTACCTCCATTCTTCTTCCCTCTCCGCCGTTACCTCTTTGCTCAACTCCCCCTTAATGCTCTTTAACGCCTCCCTAACCTCGTTTAGACTTGGTGCTTTCTTCAGGAATCTTCTTATGTGAGGATAATCTATCATCAGCTGAACCCTCTTTGCAGACAGCTTTTCCATAGTCTCACCTAATGTTAGTTGGGTTAGGAAAGATATAATATTTTTGTTTTGCAATCTTGAAAGACCTCAGCATGAGTTCGTAGGTGATTAATGGTCTCCGGAGAGCAGGGAAGGTCAGCCGTAGCAACCTCCACACACCTTACAAAAACTACGGCCAATCAGAACGGTGTAGCTCCTCCAGTAATGAAAAAGAAGAATATCAAAGTCGCAAAGAGGAGGGGAATTCTTTCCCCTCCGTCTTCAGAAGAACACAATCACAGCATCTCTCACAACTGCCGTCTCTACTTCTTCTCCTTCACTGAACACTGCCTTCCTGAGCACTATGTCATCTTTGCTGAGCTTAACCTTCTGCCCTTCGATTTCAAATTCTACTTTTCCGCTCTCTTTGAGTGCCTTTGCGACTTCCTCAGCGTTCTGCTTGAGGTATGCAACAATCTTTGGAACGAGCTTTCCATATCTCGGTCCCACTGTCTTAAAGTTGGGCTTAATCTCGACGATTCTTTCCTCAAGCTCAGGCTCACCCTTTATGATTTCAAGCTTCTCAATGTTCATCGTTCCTGCAATGTCTTTCTCTATTGCTTTGAACATCTCATAGCTGTCAGTTGCATAAATTGCCACGTGTTTGAGCTTTGCATTTAAGGCTAAGCCATGTGAATTCTTGTATCTCCTCATTGCCCCGATAATCTCTCTTGCAAGCTCTCCGAGCTTTTCAGCTTCCTCGTCAATTCTTGCCTCATTGTAAGTGGGCCACTCCAAGAGGTGAATGCTCTTTGCTCCAACCTTGTCCTTAAAGACCTCTTGATAGAGCTCCTCAGTTATGTGAGGAACAAAAGGTGCAAGCAATAGCAAAATGTTGTATAGTAGCTCATATAATGCCACTCTTGCCCTAAGCTTACTCTCTTTGTCGTTTCCATAAAGTCTGTGCTTGATCATTTCGATGTAGTCATCTGCAACCTCGTGCCATACAAATGTCATAAGCTCTCTTGTGAGCAGATTGAAGCGGTAAATTTCCATCTCATTTGTTGCGAACTTGATTAGGCGGTGAAGCCTTGAGAGTATCCATCTGTCAATAGGCTCGAGCTTGATATCCTTGTTTGCGTTGTAGTCCAAATCCTTGATGTGCCTCTCCGCAAAGCGGAAGATGTTCCAGAGCTTTTGGAGGAAGCGGAAGTTGTAATCAACTGTTTCCCACTTGAACGGGTGGTCTTCTCCTGGTGGGGCTAATGCTGTCCACAATCTTAAAGCATCGGCACCGTATTTTGGAATCACTTCCTCTGGTGAAACGACGTTTCCATAGCTCTTGCTCATCTTTCTACCATCTGGTCCAGCTACCATTCCGTTGATTAGGATGTCATGCCACGGCTTTTGTCCAGTGAGAATGTAAGTTCTGAAGATTGTGTAGAACGCCCATGTTCTGATGATGTCTGTCCCCTGAGGTCTCAAAGCTGTAGGGAAGTTGTGCTTGAACCACTTCTCATCTTTAGTCCATTTTGTTATGACGAGTGGGGTTATAGAGGAATCAATCCAGCAGTCGAGGACGTCTTTAACTCCTTCTATATTCGTTGAACCACACTTTGGACACTTATCCACCGGTGGCTTGTCAAATCTTGGGTCAACTGGCAAGTCCTCTTCTCTTGCCGGGATTATATGTCCACAGTCCTTACACACCCAGAATGGAATTGGAGTTCCAAATACTCTCTGTCTGCTGATAACCCAGTCCCAGTCCATGCTCTCTGCCCAGTCCTTAAGCCTTAGGAACATATCCTCTGGGAACCATCTTATCTGTCTCGCAACTTCCACAAGTTCCTCTGTGAACTCCTTCACCTTGATGAACCACTGCTTCTTGGGTAATAACTCAATTGGAGCCATACAGCTGCTTCTCTCTGTGTGTCTCAAAACGCGGTGCCTTATCTTCTCCTTTTTATATAACAAGCCCATTTCTTCCAAGTCCTTTGCAATTGCTTCCCTTGCTTCCTCTGTCTTCATGCCCTTGTATTTACCGGCAACTTCTGTCATCCTTCCATATTCGTCAATCGCAATAATCACTGGCAAGTTGTAGCGCTTCTGCCACACTATGTCCTGTTCATCACCGTAAGTACAGTTATAAACAGCTCCAGTTCCAAAGCTTGGGTCAACATCCTCATCGACTAAAATTGGAACTTCCCTCTCAAAAATTGGAAGCTTTACCTTTTTGCCCACTAAATCTTTATACCTTTCATCTTCTGGGTGTATGAATACAGCTACACACGCGGGCATAAGTTCTGGTCTCGTTGTCGCTATCGGCACGTAACCGCTTCCATCGGCAAGCGGGAGCTTTATGTAGTAAAGGAAGCCGTCCTCTTCTACATAACCTACTTCCGCTTTTGCCAGGGAAGTTCTACAGTTTGGACACCAGAATACAGGGTGCTCTGCTTGGTAAAGCAGACCTTTCTTATAGAACTCAAGCAGAGATTTCTGCACTAAAGCCTTGTATTCGTCATCCATCGTGTGATACTCCAAATCCCAGTCAGCAGAATAACCAATTCTGATAAACTGGTTTCTCATTGCCTCAATTGCTTGCCATGTCCACTCGATACACTTCTGCAGAAACTTCTCTGGCTCATCCTTGCTTATGCCGAACTCCTTCTCCACCTTAAGCTCCGTTGGAAGACCATGGTTATCAAAACCCTGTGGGAAAAGAACGTTGTAGCCCCTCATTCTCTTATATCTCGCTACGATATCAATCCATGTGTGGCTTAACACGTGACCTAAGTGAAGGGTTCCGCTTGTGAATGGGGGTGGTGTATCAATTGCATATGGGGGCTTTTTCTCATCAAGCTCATACTTGTAAATCTTTTCATCCAACCAGAACTTCTGCCACTTGGTTTCAACTTCTTCGGGCTTATAATTCTTCGGCAGCATGTTATCAACCTCCACCAGGTTTTTCAAGGATGTTTTTCCTCTCATCTGGAATCCTTAAAAAGGTTAATCCCAATATGGGAAGTGTTGCAAGCACTCCCAAAGAGCCAGCGATAAAATACGCTTTTCCGAGGCCCAGCTTTTCTGCGAACGCTCCAACTGTCACGTTGGCTATGGCCGTAAATCCACTTCCGACAGTGCTCATTGCTGAAGTCACTGTTGAGCGGACTTCTTGCGGAATAAAGCTGTTCCTAAGCACTGCCATTACTGGAAACCTTGCACCAAGTGTTACCTCAAGCGCAAAGAGCAGGGCTATGCTTATGGTTAAGTTTTCAATAATGCCAAGCATGGCAATCTCTGTACCAAGCAGAGCAGTTAGTATTGCTGCAGTTTTTGATGTTGGTTCAAGCTTTTGAGCAATCAGACCTCCCGCAGATGTTGAAAAAAGCAGTAAAGCGAAAAACACTCCAAGATATTCTCTGGGGAGACCACGCTGAACCAGCAAGAGCATCCAAAATGTGAAGAATGCCCTAGCAGTGAAGCTTAGGAAGAATGAAGAAGCCAACAGTAAGTGAAGTGCCCTGTTCTTTCTGATTTCCTCCAACCCTCTTCTGAGTAGCTTCACATATTTCGCTTTTTTGTCGCCATAATTGTCGGGCAGCAGAAACAGAGCGGTTATCGCAGAGGCTATCGAGAGCATCCCCGCTACCAGCACGGGTGAATTTGGAGCAACTGAGGCAAGACAACCACCAACGAATCCTCCAGTGAATCTCACTGGTCCCGAGATTGCCTTTAACTTTCCAAGAGTCTGCTGTACTGACTTTCTATCGTTTAACGCATCGTAGAGCCACGGAACCAGTGTTCCACTTACGAGGGCCATACCAAAACCCGAAAGTGCAGCCCCCACCAGAACTGCCGAAAGACTCTGTGTGAGTCCTATGATAAGCAGACCAACACCAAAGAGGGAACTTCCAGCGGCATAGGTCTTGACTCTACCGTGCCTGTCGGCAACTCCTCCAGTCGGAAAGTCAGTGAGGAGCTGTGCAATCTCAGAAACGCTCTGGGCTAAACCTATCTCAGAAAAGCTCAGACCAATGCCTTTAAGCCATAGACTCAGATATGGACCAAGAACCGACGAAGCCAGAGACCCAAGTAATCCAGTCGCTATGTAGCGCTTTCCTAACTGGGACCATTTCAGACCACTCTCCTGTCTTTCGATTGACGATAGGCACCACCAAAGAATAAAAATGAACTCGGAGTTTAAAAAGTTTAAGGTGCAACTCCAACAAGCCAGTATCTTCGGTCGTTAGGGCTTAGCGACCTCTTGAGATTGCCATATATTTTCACGTCTTCAAAGTACTCTTTGGCTAAAAGCTTCATCTCTCTGACTGTGTAGATGTTGAGTATATCATGGACAAAGAAGGCTTTAACCTCTCCATTCGGTTTGATAATTTGAACAAGCCTTTTAAAATATAGTTTTTGGGTCGCTGGTTCAACTTCACGCCAGTCTGTTATTATTAGCTTTTCTTCGCCTTTTTCTGCATCCCACACTATTGGCTTATCACTCCCTCCATAATACCAGCACGGAAAATCCGCAACAAATACTCCTCCTGGCTTTAATGCTTTAATTGTAGAATTAAATAATTGTTTAATTGCATTTTCATCGAAATACATGATACTTGAAAAGAACATCGTCACTGCATCGAATTCATTTTCAAAGTCTATATCAAGAGCATCGCCGTGGATGAACTCAATGTTAAGACCTTCTCTCTCCGCTTTCTTCTTAGCAATGGTCAGCATCTCCTCATGAAGGTCGAGACCTGTAACTTCATAACCCCTCCTTGCCAGCTCAACCGTTGGAATTCCAGTTCCACAAGCTAAGTCAAGAACCTTCTTGATTTCTCTTTTTGCATCTTTCCTAAAGATTTCCTCAACAAAGTCTATCTCCTCCCTAACCCGCTCTACCCTGCGTCGGTAAATTGCATCGTAATACTCAGCTAAAACGGTGTAAAGCTCATACAATAGGATCACCATGATTGAATTCGGTTTTATGTTAAAAAGTTCTCTGAGAGTTATATTGACCTCCTGCTTTCATAACCTTTAATGCTGCTCATTCGATAGAAAACACTCAGAGCTTTTCCACCTCCTTTAGCCTTTTGAAGTCCTCTAAGCTCCAGACTAAATAACCCTCTCTTATAAGCTCTTCCTTCCTTTCTATGCTCTTTATAATTAATCCATAAAACTTTTCCCACCCCTCTAATCCTACAAGTTCGCTTTTCTTCTCCAAATCCTTCAAAATTCCCTTAGCTTCCCTATTTTTCAAGTCTTTCCATTTAACCTCAACAAACAAGGCTTTCCTCTCCCGCTCATTCAAAGCCACCAAATCAATCTCTTCACCCTTATGCCACCACTTCCCAATCTTCGTAAAGCGGAAAGGCAATTTACCGGCCTTGTTAAGCTCAACTAAGAACTCCTTCGCTATTCCCTCAAAGACCCAGCCAAGATAGTGGTTGAAATTCCGCTCAAAGTTCTCCACAGCAACTTCTGGAATGCCAAGCTCAATCTCTTCTTTAAATGGATAGACGAAAGTATAGTAGAATGCAAAGTAGTTGTCCCTGATGAAGTATCGGGAGTTCTTCCTTCTTTTCTTGGGCTTAACCGTTACCGGGAACTCTTTACCAACGATGTCGAGGTTCATCAGTATGCTGATGTACCGCGTCAGCTTGGAGCCATCTATTCCAGTTATAGTTTTGAGTTCGTTGAAAGACCTGTATCCATAACTGATAGCTTCAAGTATCGTGTTGTAGGTGCTTAAATCCCTCAGCTCGTATCGGAGGAGATATTCAGCTTCATCGTAGAGGAAGCCTCTGTTGAAAAAGCCCTCCCTTATGTTCTCCTCCGGTGGTAGTGGGATATCAAAGCGGAGGAGGTACTCGGGAATTCCACCAACGGCACCGTAAACTTTAACAACATCCTCCATGCTGTAACTGGGAAAGAACTCCCTCACATGAATAAACTTCAGAGGTGAAACCTTAAGCGATAATGTCCTCCTCCCGTAGATGGGGCTTCCATAAGAGGTCAGCTCCTCCATCATGGAGACGCTTGAGCCACAGAGAACAAGGCTTCCCTTTCTCCTGAAGTCCCAGTATTCTTGGAGGACGCCGAGTATTCGGGGGTAATTCTTAGCGAGTATCTGGAACTCGTCAAATATTATCACAGTATCCTCCGGCAGTCTCTCGAAGAACTCCTCGAAGGATGTTATTGGGTGTTTGAGTAGGGTCTCATCCTTTGTAAGCGAAAAAAGCTTTGAGTTTAAAGATTTCAAGGTTTCAGAAACTTCCTCTTCTTTACAGAGATGATAAAGGGTTCTAAACTCTTTGGATGCCTCGATAAGGAGTCTCGTTTTCCCGACTCTTCTCCGCCCATAGACTATTACGAGGGCTCCCTTTCTAAAGGCATCCCTAAGTATCTTGAGCTCCTCCTGTCTGTCCACGAATTTTTGTGTAATCATGATTATATAATCAAGATTATACATTTTAAAGGTTTCGATAATAAGGCATCATGAAATCAAGAAGATGTGCAAACGGCTCTTGGTCTGATTGAAGAAACCACTCCAGATAACCAACCTAAAAGTTATTAACCTATCTGCATAGTGTTAAACGGTGGTGTAAAAATGTCCCATGAGGAGCACAAAGCAAAAGCCCCTAAGAAGTTTAAATTTGCAGTTATAACGGTCAGCGACACTGCAAGTGCCGGTAAAAGGGAAGACCTAAGCGGTTATTACATAATTGAAGAACTGAAGAAAGTAGGGAATGAAAACGTTTACTACAAGATTGTTCCAGATGAAAAACTTGCAATCCTAAAAGCACTGCTTGAAGCCCTTGAAAAGGCCGATGTGATAATAACAACAGGTGGAACAGGAGTAACGAGAAGGGATGTCACAATTGAAGCGATAAGACCCCTCTTTGACAAGGAGCTCCCAGGTTTTGGTGAAATCTTTAGGTTGAAAAGCTTTGAGGAAATAGGAACAGCCGCTGTGCTGACAAGGGCAACAGCTGGGATTGTAAGGGACAGAGAAAGCAAGGTGGTCTTTTGCTTGCCAGGCAGCTTGAATGCAGTGAAAACTGGGGTTGAGATAATCAAGAAGGAAGCATACCATATCCTAAAGCACGCAAGAGAGTGAGATAGTTACATAATCTGTTGTTTTAACTAAGCAATTCGGTGATTCAAATGCGCGAATTCAAAAAACTCATGCCATATAAAGAGGCATTCCAGCTCATGATTAATGATATCACTGAAATTCCAGATGTTGAAGAAGTAAGCTTGGATGAAGCTCTTGGAAGGGTTCTCGCTGAGGACGTGAAAAGTTCAATAAATTCGCCGCCCTTCGACCGTTCAGCAGTTGATGGCTACGCTGTAAGAGCTGAAGACACTTTCCAAGCGAGAGAATATGCCCCTGTTGAATTAGAGGTAATAGACGAGATAACTGCAGGGATGGAGAGTAAAGCAGAGGTCACACACGGAAAGGCTGTAAAACTCACGACGGGAAATAAAGTGCCGAAAGGTGCTAATGCCGTCATCATGCAGGAACACGTGAAGAGAGAAGGAAACAGAATCTACGTATTGAGACCTGTTGCTCCGGGACAGAACGTTGCCTTCAAAGGTGAAGACATAAAGAAGGGTCAAATTATACTCAAGAAAGGACAAATCCTCAGACCTCAGGATTTATCACTTTTAAAAAGCGTTGGAATAAAGAGGGTGAAGGTTAAGAGAAAGCCAAGAGTTGGAATAATTATCACGGGAGATGAGCTAATTGAGGAATTCGACGAAAAAGCCCTTGAAAGCGGTAAAATCTTAGAAAGCAACTCAATAATGCTGAAGGGCTTAGTTAAGCAGTACTTCGGAGAGCCAATGTTTTACGGAGTTTTACCCGATGATGAAAGCATTACCAAAGAAAGTCTTGAGAAAGCTAAGAGCGAGTGTGATTTGGTTTTAATCACAGGAGGTAGCGCATTTGGAGACAAGGATTACGCTCACCGCTTTGTTAATCTGCTCTTCCATGGAACCACAATAAAGCCAGGTAGACCTGTTGGATATGGAGAAAGGGTTTTTGTAATGAGCGGCTATCCGGTTGCAGTTTTTGCCCAGTTCCATCTTTTCGTCAAATACGCTCTTGCAAAGCTTGTTGGGGCAAACTTCAAGCCAGCTAAAGTTAAAGCAAAGCTGACAGCAAAGGTTTCATCAACTTTGGGGAGGTATGAGTTCGTTAAGGTTTGGTATGAGGATGGAAAAGCAAAGCCAATAAGGAAAAGTGGAAGTGGACTGATAAGCTCTTTAGTGGAGAGCAATGGATACATAACGATTCCAGAGGATAGCGAAGGCTACTTAGAAGGAGAAGAAGTTGAGGTAGTGCTCTATTAGTCCTTTGTCTTTTTCCCGACATTCCCAATTATTCCTCTGCTCCTTCAGAAGAAAAGATGCAATCGTTCATTTTTATTCTTTCAAATTTTTCAAAGCCTCAGTCCTTCACAGATTTAAAGGCTAACGCTTAAAGGATTGATTGCTAAATTAGTACGGGGGTGAAGAGATGAGGATTATAGCGACAACAGACATCCATGGTAATGAAAACAAAGTGAAATGGCTCATAGAAAAAATAAAGGATGAAAAATTTGATGCTCTCCTTATGGCCGGGGATATAACACATTTCAAAGGAAGGAAAAGTGCAGGAAAGATTTTAAGTTACTTTTTGGAACTTGATAGACCCATTTATGCCGTAATGGGTAACTGTGACGGCAAAGATGTTTTGGATTTGCTTGAAGAACTTGGAATCAGTATTCACAACAAGAGAATTGAAATTAATGGAATTGGGATTGTGGGATTTGGTGGCTCAAACATAACGCCCTTCTCAACAATTTGGGAGTTCCATGACGATGAAATCTGGGAGAGTCTAAACAGAAACTACCGCGAGGGGGACATTTTACTTATGCATGTTCCTCCATACAAAACAAAAGTTGATAGGACATTTACTGGGCTTCACGTGGGGAGCAAAGCTTTAAGAAAATTCATAGAAGAAAAGCAGCCACCTTTAGTTATCTGCGGCCATATTCACGAAGCGAGGGGAGTTGATGAAATTGGAAAAACGCTTATAGTAAACCCGGGTCCTCTTTTCAGAGGACATTATGCTGTAATTGACATAAATGAAGAAAGGAAAGTGAGCATAACATTATACTAACTTCTTCTCCTTCAGCACTTTTTCCATTCTGTCCATAGCTTCCTCAAGCTTCTCATAGGCTGTTGCATAGCTTATCCTTATGTAACCTTCTCCAGCTTGTCCAAAAGCACTTCCCGGAACTACTACAACTTTTGCTTCCTTAATCATAAGCTCGCTGAACTCTTTGCTCGTTAGTCCAGTGTCTTTTATGCGTGGGAAGATGTAGAACGCCCCTTTAGGCTTGACTGTCGGCAGTCCCATCTCATTTAAGCGCTTCCAGACCATCTGCCTCCTTCTGTCGTATTCCTTGCGCATCTCCTCAACGGCCTTCCAGCTCCTCTCGTCCCTCAAAGCCTTGGCAACCGCATACTGAACAAACGTCACGGGACAAGTCGCATTGTACATCTGAAATCTAACCATCTTCTCAATAACCCACTCTGGAGCCGCGACGAAGCCCAAACGCCAGCCAGTCATTGCAAAAGTCTTTGAGAAGCCGTTTATTGTGATAGTCCTCTCAAACATTCCATCAAGGGAGGCAATACTGTAGTTCTTAACGCCATCATAGACAAAATACTCGTAAACTTCGTCGCTCAAAATAATCAAATCATGCTCGACTGCAAAATCTGCAATCTCTTCAAGGTCTTTTTTAGTTAGAACTGACCCAGTTGGGTTGTTTGGGCTGTTGAGTATCAGAGCTCTCGTTTTTGGAGTTACATATTTCTTAAGCTCATCAACACTCAGGCGGAACTCATTTTCCTCATAAGTTGGGACTTCAACGGGCTTTCCTCCGGCTAAAATCACAGCGGGAGCATAGCTGACAAACATTGGTGAGGGAATTAGAACTTCGTCTTCATCCTTAAGAAACGTTGCAAAGCCCATCAGTAGGGCTTGATTAGCGCCGATGGTTATCATAATTTGCGTTTTAGGGTCTGCATCAATGCCATTATCCCTCTTCAGCTTTTCAGCAACCGCTTCTCTAAGCTCTAAGATTCCAGCATTAGGGCTATAATGCGTTAGTCCCTTGTCCAAAGCTTCTTTTGCATACTCTTTGATATGCTCTGGTGTGTCAAAGTCCGGTTCTCCAATTCCTAATGAGATTATTCCCTTAATGCCTTGAGCCAAATCAAAAAGCCTCCTAATTTCAGAAACTCTAACTAACTCCAATTTGTCACTTAATGCCATGAGAATCACCAAAATGAACTCAGCTTTGAGGCTTATAATTTTGCCGCTGTAAAATATTCGATTTGGAAAAAATGACACCGAAAAATTACAAATAAACAGCAAACTTCTCCAAAACTAATCCATTAAGTCTTGCCTTTCTGAAACTGTTAAGGGCATCTCTGGGTGAGCAAACTATCGGCTCACCGTGCATATTAAATGAAGTATTTAGCACAGCACCAACTCCACTCTGCTTTTCAAAGAGCCTAATTATGTCATAGTACTTTGGGTTATCTTCCCTTTCAAGAGTCTGAGGTCTCGTCGTGCCGTCAACATGAAGAACGGCTGGGGCTTCCCTTGCAAATTCTTCTGTGGCATAGTAGCCCATCGTCATGAACTTGTTTGGATATGGGTCAACCAAATACTCGCTAATCCTCTTTTCTAAAATCGTGGGTGCAAATGGTTGAAATACATCCCTCTTCAAAGCCAAGTTGAGTTTTTCTTTAATGCTCTCGTCTCTTGGGTCAGCTAAAATAGAGCGGTTACCCAAAGCCCTTGGTCCAAACTCCATTTTTCCTTGGAAGAATGCAACGATTTTTCCATCAATTAGGGAATCAGCCACAAAGCTGGGAACATCGTTGATTTCCTCATACGCAACTCCCTCTTTCCTCAAAAGCTCCTCAATTTTGCCCTCAGAATAGAAAGGCCCCAAATAAACATGATTCAGCTTAAATGGCTTCCACTTACTATCCAATCTTTCAAGCTGGGATTTGACAAAGATAGCAGCTCCAAAGGCTAAACCACCATCATGCATTGCTGGGAACACCCACAAATCTGGAAAGTGCCTTCTGAGGATCATGTTCGCCTTGACATTCTGTGCAACTCCTCCAGCATAAGCCAAGGGCAGTCCATACTTTGTAAGCTTAAGCCCAAGTTCATCTACAATCTTTTCCAGATGCTTCTGAGCTGATGCTGCTATTTCAATGGCTTTCTGCTCTAATTCTCCGCTGAGTTTCCCCCTCTTTAAGTTGGCAGAAACTTCCTTAGCTTTCTCAAATGGGAACCTAAAAAATTCAGCAAGCTTTTTGGTTGCTTTAATTCCAACGACTTTAATATGATTCTCAAATGTCAATCCGTTAAGCTCAATTATTGCGGATAAATCATAGCTCGGCTTTCCATAAGCTGCCAGGCTCATCACCTTGCCCTCATGTCTCATAGGCTTAAATCCCAAAAGCTCTGTAACCGATGCGTAGAAGTCTCCCAAAGAGTCAAGATACGTGCTTTGAGCAATCCTAATCATCTCACCATCTCTGCAGATGTAAATTGATGAGCTTAAGCCATCTCCAGCGGCGTCTATGCTTAAAGCTAAAGCCTCTCTCCAGCCGGAAGTGAGGTAAGCTGAGGCTGCGTGAGCAAGGTGATGCTCAACATAGAGAACTTTTCTCTTGAAATCTTTTCCAAAAATCTTCGCTAAGTTCTTTTCAAGCTCCAAAAGACGGGAGCGCTTTCTAAAGATACCAGCAACTGCAATGATTTCAACTTCTTCCGGACTTGCTTTTGCCATTTCAAGCACTTTGGTTATGCTCAGCTCTGGAAAGCCGCGATAGTGCTTAATTCGATTAAGCCTCTCCTCATTAACTGCATAAATTTTCTCATCTTTAATTAGAACTGCTCCAGCATCATGGCCGTCGTGAATTCCAAGTATCATGATAAATCACCAAGAGAAAAGAAAAAGACGAGTTCAATAAGTCCTTGCAAACCTTGCAATAAACCTTGCCTCTTTTCCACAGTGAGCACACTTTTTGCCTTTAATTTTTGCCTCTTCCTCTGGATATGGGATTCCAAGCATCTTTGCATCAAGGATTTCTTCCATCTCAAGCCCACAGCTTTCCTCACCACACCACGGAATTTCAACGACTCCCCTTCTGTCCTCAAAGATTTCTTTTGCCTCTTCAAGTGTGTCAACTCTCTTAATGTGGCTGTCAAGGAACTCCTTAGCTCTTGCATAGAGGTTCTCCATTATTGCATCAAGTGTTTCTCTGACCTTTTCAACAAGCTCAGCTCTCTCAACTGTGAACTTCTCAAGGGTGTCTCTTCTTGCGAGCACAGCCTTTTGTCCTTCAACATCCCTTGGCCCCACTTCAATCCTCACTGGAATGCCCTTAAGCTCCCAGTCATAGAACTTCCTTCCTGGCCTTATGTCTCTCTCATCCACGTGAACCCTTATGCCAGCGGTCTTAAGCTCCTCAGCAATCTCTCTTGCATAGGCGAAAACATCATATGGTGAGTCCTTCTTTGGAATTGGAACTATGACCACTTGAATTGGTGCAATTGTTGGTGGGAGAACCATTCCCCTATCGTCGCCGTGAACACCAATGACCGCCGCGAGAAGCCTCTCACTCATTCCATAGGTTGTCTGGTGAACGTATTCATGGGTTCCATCTTCTTTCTCGTACATTATGTTGTATGCTTTTGCGAAGTTCTGCTTATAGTGGTGCATCGTTCCTATCTGCAGAGTCCTCCCATCGGGCATTATGACCTCTGCACCGAGGGAGTAATAAGCTCCTGGGAACTTGTCCCATTCTGGTCTTTTTGAGACTATATAGGGTAATGCAAGCTTCTTAGCCAAGTTGTCAAATATCTCTAAATCCTCTTTTATCTGCCTCTCTGCATCCTCAAAGCTGTCGTGGGCTGTGTGAGCTTCGAAGAATCTGCTGATTTCTCTAACTCTGATCAGTGGCCTCGTATGCTTTGTCTCGTATCTGTAAACATTGACAATCTGGTATATTTTGAATGGTAAATCTGCGTGAGAGCGAATCCAAAGCGCGAACATTGGATACATTGCGGTTTCACTTGTTGGTCTTAGAATTAACCTGACATCAAGAGGATTAAGACCTGCATGGGTGACCCACAGCACCTCTCCTTCAAATCCAGCTATATGTTCGGCTTCCTTTTGGAACTCTGTCTCTGGAATTAAAGCTGGGAATAAGACTTCTTGATGTCCTGTTCTCTCCATCTCTTCATGGATGAACTTTTCGATGTTTCTCATTATCTTAAGGCCATAAGGTAACCAGATGTTCATTCCCTTTACCGGATACCTTTTATCTTGTATTCCGGCCGTTTCAATAAGCTCATTGTACCACTCACTGAAGTTGTTCTGCCATTTGTTTCGCTCTACCTTCATAACACCACCTACCCCTTAAGACTTCAGAAGAAGTTTTTAATTTTTCGCTTTGAATCAAAAAGATTTATTAGCTCGTTTCGATAAACATCTAAAGGTGATAGTATGAAACCAAAAGTTGCCGTATTGTTTAAGATGAAAAGCAAACCACTGGAGGAACTCAGGAGATACTGTGAGGTTGATACTCTACTTTATCCTCATAAAGAAGAGCTGATTGAGGTGATTCATCAATATGATGCTCTCATAGTCTCACCCCTCAATAGAATTGACGCCGAAATCCTTGAAAAAGCTGAAAAGCTTAAGGTTATAAGCTGTCATTCAGCGGGTTATGACTACGTTGATATTGATATGGCAACAAAAAAAGGTATCTATGTCACTAAAGTGAGCGGAGTCTTGAGTGAGGTTGTTGCGGAGTTTGCCATTGGCTTAATGATTGCTTTGCTTAAGAAGATAGCCTATTCGGATAAATTTATCAGACAGGGGAAATGGGAATCTCCAAAGCTTGTGTGGAGTAGCTTTAAGAATATTGAAAGTGTTTATGGCAAAAAAGTTGGAATCTTAGGCATGGGAGCAATTGGAAAAGCGATAGCAAGGAGAGCCAAAGCCTTAGGAACTGAAATTCTATACTGGTCGAGGAGCAGAAAAGAAGACATAGAAAAGGAAGTTAATGCAAAATATCTGCCCTTTGAGGAGGTTCTTAAACAGAGCGACATCATTGTTTTGGCACTTCCAGCGACAAAAGAGACGTACCATATAATCAACGAGAGAACACTCAAGCTCATGGAAGGCAAATACCTTGTAAATATCGGGCGTGGTGTCTTAGTTGATGAAAAAGCTGTGATTAAAGCTCTTAAAGAAGGAAAACTGAAAGGTTATGCGACAGATGTCTTTGAAAAGGAGCCCACGCGGGAGAGCGAGCTGTTTGAGATGGAATGGGAGACAGTTTTAACACCTCATTACGCTGGCCTCTCTAAAGAATCAATGGAAGATATGGGATTTCAAGCGGTTAAAAATCTGCTTAAACTTCTAAGAGGAGAGGTTCCAGAGGATTTAGTAAACAAGGACGTGCTAAGAGTCAGGCCAATTGAAAGCATAAAAATGCTGTGAGGTGATAGTATGGAGCATCTAATTGAGGAACTTAGGGAGATAACCCAAATCCCGGGAATTTCTGGATATGAGGAGAAAGTTAGAGAGAAGCTTATTGAATGGATTGAACCTTTCGCTGATTATAAAGTTGACAGAATAGGGAACCTAATAGTCGAGCTTGGAGAAGGAGAGGAGAAAGCAATTTTCATGGCACATATGGACGAGATCGGACTTTTGATTACAGGGATAACAAACGACGGAAAGCTGAAGTTCAGGAAAATCGGCGGCATTGATGACAGACTATTGATTGGTAGACATGTTGATGTAATAACAGAGAGTAGAAAGCTCGACGGAGTTATAGGAGTTACACCAGTTCACCTCAACCTTGAGAGGAAGTTTGACACGATTCCTTGGCATGCATTGGAGATCGATATTGGTGCAGAATCAAAAGAGGAAGCCCTATCACTGGGAGTCAAGCCTCTGGATTATGCTGTATTCAAAAAGCACTTTGCTGTTCTAAACAATCGCTATGTTGCAACTCGCTCTCTTGATGACCGCTTTGGCGTTGTTGCACTGTTTGAGGCTATCAAAGATTTAGTTGATCACGACTTGAATGGAAAATTCATCTTCGCCTTCACCGTGCAGGGGGAGATAGGGCTTAAAGGCGCTAAGTTTTTGGCAGAACATTATAGCCCAGAGTTTGCTTTTGCCATCGACTCCTTTGCGTGCTGCTCCTTCTTAACGGGAGATGTTAAATTAGGCAGAGGTGCTGTGATTAGGGCTGTGGATAACTCAGCAGTTTATACAAGAAAACTCGCAAAGAGAGTTGCTGAGATAGCTGAGAGGAACAGAATACCTCTTCAGATGGGTGTCACCGGCGGAGGGACTGATGCCTCTGTGTTCCAGCACAAAAGCGAAGTTCTTGCCTTAAGCGTGCCGATTAAATATCTGCACAGCGAGGTGGAGATGCTTCACTTGAATGATTTAGATGCCCTGATAAAGCTGATTGAGGCAATAGTCCTGTGGAGGTGATTAATTGCTCAAATATATCAGCTATTTCGCAGTTGGCGTCTTCATAGGAATCTTGGCCGCCCTTTTTGGATTGGGCGGAGGTTTTTTGATAGTCCCCACTCTAAATCTTTTAGGAGTTGAAATACACCACGCAGTTGGAACAAGCTTAGCGGCAATTCCATTTACATCTCTTTCGGCAGTTATTGTATATTTTAGGCAAAAAAGGATCCATTATAAATCTGGAATATCACTGGCATTTCCTTCTATCCTAGGAGCATATATTGGTGCTTGGTTAACCTCCTACCTCAGTCCTAATATTCTAAAAGTATTTTTTGGAATGGCATTATTTTTTGTCTCTATCAAAATGTTTAGAGGAAAGAGTATTGAAGCGCATCAAATTGCTCTTGAAGAGCTCAAACCAAATTATGTATTGCTCTCCATTTGGGGATTTATAGTCGGCATTCTCTCAGGACTTTTAGGATTTGGGGGAGGAGCAATTAATGTTCCTTTTTTAGTGTATTTGGGCTTTCCTATACATTATGCTGTAGCTACTTCAATTTTTGCAATCTTTTTTACAGGTATAAGTGGGGCAATAAAGCATTATGCACTTGGAAACATTGAAATTCAGTGGTTGTTAGTTTTAGTTCCTGGCTTAATCATAGGGGCACAAATAGGAGCAAGAACCGCAAAAAGAATAAAAGCCCACAATTTGAAAAGATCTTTCGCTGTAGTGCTAGCGTTTCTAGCCATTAGAATGATCCTAAAAGGACTTGGATTTAGTATTCCATAAGGTTTTTCACTTCCTTTGTTTTTTGGTCATTTTCAGTTAAATAAGTTTTAAAGAAAATCATTATTATTTCAAAATTAATAATTGCATCTAATATCTCAAAATCAATCTTGATGTTATAATTTCCTGTTTTTTCGATTCTTTCTCTTGCTGTAAGCTTACCTTTCTCATACTGCTTTGCTATCTTTTCCTCCCCACCTATTTTGAGAATTTTCTCCTTCTTTTCATAAAGCCCCTTCACTTTTTTCTCAATGCTCATAAATAAACTACCTCCCTGATTAGACTAAAAATTAAAACAAAAACAAGAATCAGCCAACTTTTATTACTCCTTTTTCAGCTAGTTTTTTTATTTTTTCCTCATTATAACCCAAGAGACTTCTTAAAACTTCTTCTGTGTGCTCTCCAAGTAGGGGTGCTGGGGCTGGAGCATACTTTCTTTTTTTCAAGAAGGAGAACATTAAAGGATTGCCTGCAATTCTAACTTTTCCAATTTTTGGCTGTTCCACCTCAACTATCATACCCCTGTAATTAATATTTGGATCCTCCACAACGTCTTTCACTGTGTTTACAGGCCCACAAGGAACGCCTGCTTCCCTTAGTATTCTGACTATTTCTGCCACAGAAAGAGTCTTAGTCCATTCTGTTAAAATTTTCTTAAGTTCATCATAATTCTCTACTCTCTTCTTGTTTGTCTTATACTTGGGGTGATCCATTAGCTCCTCTTTTCCAATAGCTTTACAGAACCTCTGCCACAAGGAATCATTACCTACTCCTATTACCACCCATCCATCTTTTGCCTCAAATACATCAAACGGAGCAATGGACGGATGTCTACTTCCAATTCTTTTTGGGATCTCTCCTGTGAGTGTATACCTAACTACTGCATTTTCCAAGACGGAAACAATGGAGTCTACCATCGAGACATCTATTCTACTCCCCTCCCCAGTTTTTTCCCTCTTGTAAATTGCTGCTAAGATTCCTATTGCCGCATACATTCCTGCAAATATATCTGCCACAGAGGCTCCCACTCTAGTTGGTGGGCCATCCGGTTGTCCTGTTATGTCCATAAGCCCTCCATAAGCTTGAGCAATGATATCATATCCAGGGAGCCCTTTATATCCCGGAGCAGTATCATTTCCAAAGCCACTTATTGAAACATATATTATGTCGGGCTTAATTTGCTTCACGCTTTCATAGTCCAGTCCAAACTTTTTGAGAGTTCCTGGCCTAAAATTCTCCAGAACTACATCACTCTTCTTAATGAGTTCTTTTATAATTTCTGGACCTTCAGGAGTTTTTAAATTAACTGCAATACTTTTTTTGTTTCTGTTTATGCTGATAAAATAACCACTCTGGTCATCTACAAAAGGTCCAAAGCTTCTGCTGTCATCTCCAACGTCAGGTCGTTCTATCTTGATGACTTCTGCACCCAAATCTGCGAGTATCATACTACAGTAAGGAGCTGTCAGGACATGTTCCAATGCCACTACCCTTATTCCTTTTAAAGGGAGGATGTCTTTCATGATGTTTCCCCTTTATGTCTTAAGCCCTACAAATTTACAAAATTTTTCTATATTTTTTGAAAAAATTATTTAATCAAATAGAGCCAAAAACTCAAGATAAGGAGTTTTACTTAAAAATTTTCACTTATACATGAGGATACTGTCAGGATAACTGTGATATCACCTCTTGGAATCATTCAGTAACATCGCCAGGGGAGCATTAAACCAAGAGTGAAACCTAACAAAATTATTCCAGAAGGCAAACAGGAAAACAAACTTTTGAACCCTACGCCAGTCTTTAGCTCTGAAATTATTCCAGAAATGCTTTGTCCGTTCTTTAACAGCCCTAAACCAGCGTTCAATACTGTTCCTCGATTCGAAAGTCACGTGAACAAAATCCAACCCAAGAGACTTAAAACCAGGCTTGTATCACTTTGCCCATCAACCAGAAAACTATCTGACCTCCCCACGGGATTTTAAAACAACCAGAAGGAAATCTCCGGCAATCCAATAATTCCTGCTGTAATCCAGACTGCAAGCTGCTCTCAATGACAATAGCAGCCCAAAGGCATCTTTTGACTGTGAAGGCTGGTAAATTGTTTTTGCGAATTTTCGAACTGTTTCTCAGGTCTGATTTCCTTCTTCTGGAATTTTATTCCGGCGAAAAGATTTTAAGACCAAAAACAAGCAGTATATGATGGTTTCAGTCTTCATGGCTTCCCCTTTTCTCTTCTGAAGTATGTCAGCAACTCATCTCTGACACCCTACTGCTTATCCTGAGAGTACCTATGAATGGATAGTAAGGTCTTTAAAGTCTAACGTCTAACTGTATAATATAAAGTATAGCATACTGTCAGATAACTATAGTATCACAGTCTGGAAATTACTCATTAATTACAAAAAGGAGGACTAACTCTAACAAAATTTCAGCTTTCCAGTTATTACTCCTGAAGTATTATCCAAGGTTTAAACTCCTCCTATTGCTTATCCTGGCATTGTGGAAATGGAGGGATTATGTTTGAATAACAAAAAAATAGCACGAGATGAATTAATTATATTATGGAGATTATATGAAAATTCGAGAATAACATATAGACAATTAAGTAAAGCATGCGGTATGAGCATTGTCTCGTGCTATAACAAAGTCAAAAGCCTGAAAGAAAGAGGGATCATTGAACGGTTTACAATAGGGATAGATCCAAAAGCTTTGGGATACAATCTTGAAGTTTTTATGGAAATAAAATGCCCACGAGCAGTACGAAAAAGAATTGCCCAAGAAATCTCAAAAATTGAAGGAGTCAAAAAAGTTTGGGAAATTACTGGAGATTCCGATCTATTAGTTCATGTGTTCTTTGTAGATAATGATGATCTAGATAGGTTCATTTCCTTGTTAATTAAACGATTCCCAGAGATAACGGATATAATAACAAGAGTGGTTCTACATAAGTATGAGGATTCAAAAAGACCATGGTTTTTAAAATCCCGAGATCTGAATAAAATAAGAAGTAAAGAATAACACAAAAGTTTTATACAAGGAATTGTTTCCTTGCCATTTTCTATTATTTTTGCATGAGTAGGGAATAGTATTAGTACTTACAAAGATTATCTTGAAACTCCTAGGAGCATTCCTGCAGCTATTGCCATGACTTTGACACCATTCAATAAGTCTTCAATTGATATATGTTCATCAACTACATGAGCTTGAGTTAATCTTCCTGGACCGTATACAATGCAACTGTCTATACCTGCATCACGAACTATAAACCTTTGATCATCTGTGCCCGGACTTAATACAAAGTCTGGTTCTTTATTATACACATATTTAATAGCCTCTTGGAAAATCTTTACAAGTTTCTGATCCTTTGGAACAAGCACAGGATCTGTGGCGTATAATTCTCTTATTGAATATTTAAATTCGGGGTCTATAAGAGATAGAGCTTTACATATTTCATAGATTTCCCTTCTTGCAATGTCTAAGTTTTCTTCTGGATTAAGCCTTCTATCAAAAGTTGCTATGGCTCTAGATGGAACTAAATTTGTGGCTTCTCCTGCGTGAAGTGTCCCTAATGAAATTGAGGCTTTTCTCGCTTCTTCTGGAACTACAGGCAATGGTGTAATTCTTTCTTTGAGTCGAGGGACTAGCTCATATTCTATTATATTTAAGAGTTTTGCCATTTTCATGCCAGCATTTATACCCAAGTAAGGCATGCACCCATGAGCCTGTTTTCCATAAACAGTAATTTCAAATCTAAGTGCTCCCCTATGACCCAAACAAATTCTATCTGGATCTAAGCACTCAGTTATAACCACATAATCAACTTTGTTTTTGGAAATTATTCCTTTTTCAACAAGATAGTATGTTCCAGCATTCCTGTTTCCAACAGTTTCTTCATCGACTACTGCACTGTGCTCTATTTTTCCGTTTAATTTGTATCCTGCTCTTTTAAAGGCTTCTATCGCGTATACTTGGGCAACTAACCCTGATTTTTGATCACTGGATCCTCTACCATAAATTTTTCCATCTTTAATAACTCCTCCAAAAGGATCCACACTCCATCCCGGGCCTGCCGGCACTACATCAAAATGGCCATTAAAATGAAGTACTGGCTTGGGTTTTCCATTGTTTGACTCTGCATATACATTTACCCTAGGATACTCGGGAGTTGCAAAAGGTACTAACTCTTCAAATCTCTCTGGTGGAACTTCAATATAATGCACATTATAACCAAACTCTTCAAGTCTTTTTCCGAAGAATTCAGCAAACTTCTTGTAATTAGTTCCTGGAGGGTTTTCTGTTGGTATCTTTATTAAGTCTCTTAGGAAGTCTACTATTTCATCTTCCATCTCTTCCACAGAATTAATAACATCTTCCATCCATTTTTTCATTCTTCATCCCCTCCCTTTGTATAATTCTTTGTATAACGTTTGAGATAAAATTCGAAAATTCTTTACTAACATCCACATCGAATTCAACATTACTGGACGTTATATCACTATATGACTTCGGCCCTATTGAGAGTATAGACTCATTTACTTTAGCCAAATCATTGAAAACTGTTGAAAATGGGAACCACTCATACTCAGGAAATCTCTTGTATATTTTTACGAAAGTTTCCTCTGCTATTTTATGGATTTCTTGTTGAGGTAAGACACGCACAGGTTGTTTAAGGATTTTAACCTCTTTTATCTTATCTTTATTTCCTATTTTTTCTACTAAGCTTTCTATGATATTCTTTGAACTAGTTTCTGGGGGGATACTTGCTCTAAGTATTAAAGCAACATTGCTTTTATCATCTATTGTAACTGAACGGGGCACAAATAGTATGGTCCCTGGCAAAAATACTTTTCGAAAGAACAATTCACTCCCCCGTTCTATGGGATAGTACTTGTGTTTCAGAGACATTATCTTTTTCAAAACAAGGAAAACATCCTCTATAATATCCTCCTGAATCCAAATATTAGACACAATATTTGGTATATCATTTTTAAGTAATACCTTGATCTCGGCTTCTCCATTGTGAACTGTGGAGAAGTAAAGTTCTGTCGGCTCTAACACTAATGTTGGGACTTTTGAGTAAAATTCCTTTGGGAGTTCAGAGGGAGTAGTCGACACGTAGATATCAATGCCTCCCAATGTTGAGTCAGAAGTGCTCTCAAGAGTTTCCACTAAATATATTACTGAAAACAACCTCTGAAGATATTCGATATCAAAGTTTGTTATGGTTGGAGTTGAAACGAATCGTTCTATATATATAGCTACTTTAGTTTGCTCCCCATATCTAAAGTTATGCCATCCATTTTTTTCACGATGCATTGTTAATGAAGGCCTATTGAAATATTGCAACAAACTCCCTATACTCTTTTCAAAGATAAAATTCATTGAAATGCCCCCCTTCTTATTGTTTTTGCTCTTTTAATTGCTCCTACCGTTAATGAATGATAAAAGAAGTTTAATTTAACATCAATTTTCGCATCGGTAAGTCTACCTAATCCTACTGTATCTGCAATTACATCCCCTATGGCGTGAAATAACGCTTCTTCCTTCTCAATCCCAATCAAAAAAGGAGTTCTTGCATCTAATATCTTTTTTGCTAAGTGCTTATCCTCTAGTCCATTTTCTCCTAGCCTTATGTCCTCAATAGAATTCTTAAAGAGTTCAATGTTCAGTACAATACCACTTTCAGGTGGCAAAGGAGTTATTGTTATCTCCCCTTTATGTCCAAAAATATCAACTGTTTTAAAATAAACTTCTTGAGCAACACTTACGTAAAATTGCTTATCTGTTTTCAATCTTGCAGAGTTTATTATTTCCTCTAATTTTGGGCGCTGCTTACCGTCTTCTCTACCAACAACAACCTCAGGTGTTAGTCCTAATGAGTACGCAAATCTATGCTCTGGTCGTAGAAAGTTCCATGTTTTATCCAGTCCTAGTACTATTGCATCCGTTATTCCTAACATCCGAAGAGGACCAAGAACATGTTCTATAATAAAACAACGCTTTTTAGTTGTAGGATCCATTATATCAACCCTAGCATCGTATTTAACGACATTTTCGGGCTTTGCTTCTATCCCATTTATAATAATTTTTCCTCCCTCTGGCTTTTTCATTGGCAAAATTACTATGTTGCCTGAAACGATTGGTTTGCTAAGTGTTGTTATATACATTGTATCACCTCTGTGATGTTAATGGAAAAATAAAAGAAATAATCACCCCCTCATTAAAAACAAGACAAGAGCTATAACAACTCCTGCTATTCCCTCTCCCCCTAGCAAACCTGCTCCAGTAATTGTGCCAAGTTCTGAGTATTGCGGATACTTCTTGTCAATAATTACTCTCACAAGTCCTCCAAGAGCCGCTGGTAGTGTCATTACCATTGGTAAGTATATTCCAATCCCAATTGTCATTGCAGGAATGTTAAACACACTCAAGACAAATCCGACTATAATACCTGACAAGAATGCTGCCAAATTCGGAATTCCTTGAATCATTAATGAAACTGCATACGCTTGGGGAGCCACAAAGAACTTATCTGGACCAAAAGCTGTTGGGCCATACACATCTAGAAGCATTTTAAGAACGAATCCTGCTGTTAATGCTCCTACAATAGCTCCTACCAATTCACTTAGAATTTGATACCTTGGAGGAGTTTCTAACAAATATCCCGCCTTATAGTCATTTAAAGCATCTCCAGCAACACCTACAGCAGCAGCTACGAATGCCGTAAGAAGCACTCCAGCTACAATATTTATATTAAATAAGGCCATCACAACTAGTAACACCAATATTCCAAATATCTCCATGGGATCTATCCCCGTTTGACCTGTTAGTGTAGCTGCCATAATTCCAGCTATCATTGTTCCAATAACTCCAATTAATGCAGCGTACCAAGGAATGCCTGCAACTATTAAGAGTATAACTGATACTATAGCCAAGACTAGGAAATATCTTAATAATCCTCCCATTTGGTCTTTTATACTTCTAATGGTATCTCTAATTCTGCTTCGTACTAACTCTTTCACTATTATGCCAATTCCCCCCCTATTATCATCCCAATGCCCAAACTTCTTGTAAATGCTAAAGAGGCATCTACAGAGTATCCCAGGATGTTGGTGGCTATAGGGATAATTATCAAGTATGATAAAATTGACCCCAATGTCCATGTTCCTATGTACAAGGGACCAATTATATATCCAATTCCAGCAGCCATCGGATATAGACCTATACCCACAAATATGTTTTTAGCTGCTAGAGTGGAAGACTGTATAAGTGCAGGAATCTTTCCAAACCAATCTCTAATAGCCACAAATATGGCTGAAATCGACAAAGATGCAAACAAAGTATTTCTTTTCTTTCCTCCTACATCTCCTGCTTTTAGAGTTAAGAATGCAGCTGTTCCTATGGGATAGGGCAATTTCAATCTGATTATCATGGCATCTCTTATCAACGCTGTGATCAAAGTTCCCAGTATGGCTGCACCTATGGATATAAGGAATATTTGAACCATAGGCACTTCAGTATATCCTAACATCCATAAAGCAGGTATAGTGAATGCCAAACCCCCAGCTAATAATGCACCTGCTGACATTCCTGTATGGGCTACGTTAATTTCATTTAGATTGGTATTCCCTAAGGCTTTTAGGATACTCATAGAGAGGAGGACGACAAAAATAGTAGGCCAAGGTAGTGCTCCCATTCTTAAGGCCACATATATGGAACTTGCTGTTAGAATAGCGGAGCCTATAGCAGCAATTATCAATGCTCTCACTCTCAAAATTTCTTTTTCTGACTTAGCATATGACATTTTTTGTACTTCCTCAGGAGTAGCAAACCCTTCTTTAACAGCTACTCTTTCTTCAATTGCCATAAAACCACCATAGAAATCATTGCGATATTGACATAATATTTTTTCTTTACTTTATACTAAAATTTTTCAAAAGATTAAACCATACCATCTATAATGATGATTTTATTCATTAAAGATTTTAACATAATTAAAACAAAATTTAATTTTAGCTATTAAATTATTAAAAATTGAGGTGCAAGAAATATGGAAGGAGACCCCAGATATAAAATTGCCACAAAAGAAGCAAAAATTGGCATTGGCCTCTCCCTGTTTTATGTAGTATGGTGGGCATTATTTGGCTTTGGAATGGGAAAACGTGGGCCCACTAACTACAACTACATACTAGGCTTTCCAGATTGGTTCTTTTATAGTGTGCTCTTAGGGTGGATTTTGTTTAGTATAATTGTATATATCGTCGTTACTAAATACTTCAAGGAAGTTCCATTTGACACAGAGTATAGGGAGGGGAAGCTAGATGAGCGAACTTAGAATTATACCCACTATTTCAGCACTTGTATTTTTAGCATTAATTTATCTAATTGGATATTGGGCATACAGAGGTTCAAAAGGAAAAGCGTTTAAAGAGGACTGGTTAGTTTCATCGAGAGAAATTGGAGGATTTGCATTAGCGATGATGTTAACTGCAACGTATCTTAGTGCTAGTAGCTTTGTTGGAGGTCCTGGTGCTGCATATAAATTTGGACTGGGATGGGTCTTACTAGCTGCAGTTCAAATACCTGTGACCTTAGTAAGTCTATCCGTACTAGGCAAAAAATTTGCAATAGTAGCTAGGAAAGTAAATGCTATAACTGTAGTAGATATTTTAAAAGCAAGATATCAAAGTGACATAATCACTATTATTGGTTCAGTAAGCATAGTACTGTTTTTTATTGCATCTATGATGGCACAATTTATAGGAGGAGCAACCATTTTTCAAACTATTACAGGACTCCCATATACTTATGGACTAGCACTTTTCGCCATAGCGATTCTTGTATACATAATCTTGGGAGGTATGAGAGGAGTAGCATTAGTTGATACTATCTTCGGAGTCATAATGACAGTCGGGTCAATAGGCTTAATAGGCGGCTCAATCATAAAAGCCGGAGGAGTAACACCAATAATCTCTCATCTACGTTCTATAGATCCTGGATTAGTAACCCCATATGGACCCAACATGAGTACTCTAAATCCCCTATGGGTAGCAAGCTTCTGGGTGCTAGTGTGTTTTGCTACGGTTGGTCTACCACATGTTTCTGTTCAAGGTCTTGTCTATAGAGATTCAAAAGCTCTTCATCGAGGAATAGTAATTGGAACTATAGTAATGGGATGGCTTGTAGTATCATTGCATCTTGCTGGAGTGTTTGCTAGATACTTTTTGCCCGAAATTCCTAGATCAGATTTAGCCATCCCCTTGCTAACATTGAAGATATTCCCTGAATGGTTAGCAGGAATTATTTTGATGTCAATATTAGCAGCAGCCCTAGGCACAATAGATTCTCAGTTAGTAATAACAACTGGAGCCATTGTAAAGGATCTTTATGCTACTTATCTAAGACCAAATCTTGAAGAGGGAGCACTAAGGAAATTGACATACTTGGTCACTACAGTGTTAGTTGCAATAGTTGCTTTCTCTACACTTCACCCACCAGATTTACTTATATGGCTAAATCTATTTGGACTTGGAGGGTTAGAAGCTACATTCCTATGGCCCTATGTGTTTGGCCTATACTGGAAACGAGCAAATAAATATGGAGCTATAAGCAGTATGATTACAGGAACGTTAACTTATGTTATCCTATACTATAAATATGGCTCAAACTTTTACAATCTTCATCCCATTGTGCCAGCCCTCTTAATAGGAGCAGTAGTATTTGTAATTGTAGCATTAGCTACTCCAGCCCCCCCTAAAGAGATCACAGAAAAGTTCTATGGGTGAGAGAAATGTGTAACAAAAGATTTGAAAGTAAAGTAGTTGTAGTAACTGGCGGTGGAAGCGGAATGGGAAGAGCAGCGTGCAAAAAATTCGCTGAAGAAGGTGCAAAAGTTGTCGTAGTGGATATAGATATAAAAAGGGCAGAAAAAACAAAAGAGGAAATTGAGACAGAAGGAGGGGAAGCTATAGCAATTAAGTGTGATGTTAGTAATGCAATGGACGTAAAAAAGATGGTTGAACAGGTTTTAAATAAATATGGAAAAATTGACATTTTGGTGAATTGTGTTGGCATCTTAGGCCAAGTAGCGCCAGTATGGGAGACATCCGAAGAAAACTGGGATAAAGTAATGAGTGTAAATCTCAAAGGTATGTTCTTGGTATGTAAAGAGGTTATCCCACATATGATACAGAGAAAAGAGGGAAAAATCATAAACATTTCATCTGTCGCAGGTAAAGACCCAAATCCAAATATGGCTGCATACGATGCTTCAAAAGCTGGAGTTATAGCATTTACTAGAGCCTTAGCTTTGGAAGTAGCCCTTTATAATATAAATGTCAACTGTGTAGTCCCCGGAATAACTGAAACACCATTCTTAGGACAGATGAGTGAAGAAGAAAAGAAGAGACTTGCAAGTAAAGTACCTCTCGGAAGACTTGCAAAACCTGAAGAAATAGCTGAGGTAATACTATTCTTAGCCTCAGAAAAAGCAAGTTTTGTTACCGGAGCAGCTTGGAACGTTACTGGGGGGAGATGCCCTTATTGATAACAAAGTTCGTTAGTATCGGACTTTTTTATCTTTTTCTCACTAACATTGAAGGAGGGACAAAAATGGACGAATATGAAGCAAAACTTCTGAAAATAGACTTGTCAAATGACACTATTAAAGAAGCAGCACTACCCTCAGAAATCCTGAAAAAATACATTGGAGGATCTGGGCTAGCGGCAAAACTTATGTACGACAGAATAAAAAAGAAAGGAAAAATAGAGCCCTTTAGTGAAGAAAACGCACTAATATTTACCGTTGGTCCACTCACTGGTACAAGATTTCCCTTTTCCAGTAGATACTTTGTAAGTGCAATCTCTCCACTGACCAACATCTGGGGGCAGGCAAGTTCTGGTGGTTTTTTTGGTCCAGAATTAAGAAGAACTGGATATTACGGAGTAGTTATTGAAGGAAAGGCAGAACATCCAGTTTACATAACCATAGAAGATGAGAATGTAGAAATTAAAGACGCTTCCTATCTCTGGGGCAAAACAACCTATGAAACACAAGAAATTCTAAAAAAAGAAATTCCCAATGCTAAGATTGCATGTATAGGCCCCGCTGGAGAAAATTTGGTTAAATATGCTGCAATAATAAATGATGGAGGGCGTGCTGCTGGAAGAACAGGACTAGGGGCAGTTATGGGTTTTAAAAAACTAAAAGCTATAGCGGTAAAAGGAAGTAAAAAGCCACCAATAGAGAACGTAGAGAAATTCCGAAAGACTGTTAAAGAGAGCATTATCGCTGCCATGAATTCTTCGGCAAGAGAGATTCTTCATAAATATGGCACAAGTGGTATGCTCGAGGCACTAGTAGAGCTTGGAGATACTCCAATTAAAAACTTTACAATGGGAGAGTGGGATAAAGAAAAAGTACAAAAAATTTCGGGGCAAACAATGGCAAAGACTGTGCTTAGAAAGCAGTACCACTGTGAAGCATGCCCAGTAGGATGCGGAAGAATAGTAGAATTACCAGATAAAGAGAAAAAGATTGTAGATGGGCCCGAATATGAAACAGTTGCAGCATTTGGAACATTAGTTTTAAATGATGACCTATTAACGATATTAAAAGCCAACTATATGTGTAATGCCTATGGACTAGATACAATATCAACAGGCGTTACAATTGCCTTTACTATAGAATGCATAGAGAGAGGTATTTTAAGTGAAACTGGTGGACTGGAAATCTCATGGGGGAATGGCAAAGCAATTTTACAGCTTATTGAAAAGATAACCAAGAGAGAAGGAATTGGTGATTTATTGGCAGAAGGAGTAAAAAACATGGCACAACAGCTAAATAAAGAATCCGACGAATTTGCAATGCACGTGAAGGGATTAGAACTTCCCATGCATGACCCACGAGCTTTTGAATCTTGGGCTCTTGCTTATGCAACTTCAAATAGAGGTGCGTGTCATACTTATGCGTCTACATACTACATTGAAAAAGGATTAACCTTCCCAGAAATTGGACTGCCAAAGCCTTTGGACAGGTTTGAGACCAAATCAAAGCCAAGGGCAGTAAAACTTATTCAAGATATGTGCGAATTTTTAGATGCACAAGTGATGTGTAGATTCTGCTTATATGGTGGAACTAAACTACCCACTGTAATAAAGGCACTAAATGCAGTAACAGGAGAAGAAATTACTATAGAAGAAGCTATGAAAATTGGAGAGAGAATTTTCAACATAAAGAGAGTTATTAACAACCTTCAAGGAATACGAAGAGAACATGACAATCTGCCTCCTCGAATCTTTAAACCCCTCGATCCCCCCGGAGGAAGTTATGGACACGTTCCAGAACTTAACTATAATCTCCAAGAGTACTACAGGCTAAGAGGATGGAATGAAGATGGAACTGTTTCTAACGAAAAATTACGAGAGCTGGAAATTGAATAAAGGAGGTTAAACGAGGTGAAAAAATATAAAATTGCAGTTATTCCTGGAGATGGAATAGGGCCCGAGGTCATTCAAGAAGGCGTTAAGGTGCTTGATACTGTCTCTGAAGTAATTGGGATAACTCTTGAATGGGAATATTTCCCATTTGGAGCCGAGTATTATCTAACCACTAGAAAATTGTTATCAGAGGAAGACTTAAAAACTTTAGAAAGCTTTGATGCCATATATTTAGGAGCTGTTGGCGATCCACGAGTAAAACCTGGAGTCCTCGAGAAGGGCATCGTATTAGCCATTAGGTTTTACTTTGATCAATATATAAATTTAAGACCAATAAAGCTATTACCCGGCGTAAGAGGAATATTAAAAAATAAAACTTCTAAAGATATAGACTTTGTAATTATAAGAGAAAACACAGAAGACTTTTATATTGGGATTGGAGGACAAGTTAAACACAGAAAAACAAAAGAAGAATTAGAAGTAGTACGGTGGCTTTATAAAGTAAAATTTGACTTGGATATCAATATTTCTTCCGATACTACAGAACTTGCATATCAAATTGGGATTATAAGCAAAGAAGGTGCTAAACGGACAGCAAAATACTCTTTTGAGTACGCTCTTCGGGACAATAGATCAAAAGTCACGTTTGTTGATAAAGCCAATGTCCTCACACACATATACTCACTCTGGAGGAAAAGCATTGAAGAAGTAGCCGTAGAATACCCTAGTATAAGCTACGAATTCGAATTTGCGGATGCCATGGCAATGCATCTTGTAAGAGCCCCAGAAAGATACCAGATAATAACTGCCCCAAACTTATTTGGAGATATACTTTCTGACTTAGGAGGAGCATTGATGGGAAGTTTAGGTCTTGTTCCAGGAGGGAACATAAATCCTAAAGGAGTTAGTATGTTTGAACCAATCCATGGCTCTGCTCCAAAATACAAAGGAAAGTTTATCGTTAATCCAATAGCAGCAATATGGGCGGGGGCTCTTATGCTGAGAGAACTGGGAGAAGAAATGGGGTACAACCTCATCCTTAATGCAATTGTAGAAGTTCTAAAAGAGGGAAAAGTTAGAACTTACGACCTTGGAGGTAATAGCAAAACATACGAAGTAGGGAATGAAATAGCGAGAAAAGTTAAAGAATTAGGTCTAGAGGGCTCGTGAGCATTTTTGTTTTTAACATTTTCAAAATATAAATTGGAGGGGGGAACATGGAAAGAAAGGCTGTTGGTAAAGTGTTTGGAGCTTTGTTAGTCATGTTAGTGGTAATAGCAGCAGGATGTGTCGGAAAGGAGCAGCAATCCACTACAACTGCAGAACAAAAAACAACTACAACTACAGAGCAAAAAACATATACATTCCACGCTGCTTTAGCCGTTCCAATGGAAGATCCATATGGAGTAGGAATAAAAACATTTGCTGACGAACTAGAAAAGAGTAGTAATGGAAGAATGAAAGTAATAATACATCCTGCTGGAGAGCTTGGCTCTGAGAGGGATTATATAGAGGCTATGATTGCAGGAGAATTAGACTTTGCCGTAATTCAGGTGGCTCCACTTGCTGGATACACAGACCTATTAGCTTTCTTAGATGTCCCCTATCTTTTCACGGATGAAAATGAAGCAATTAAGTTTATACAAAGTGATTTGGCCCAAAAAGTTCTTTCAAAACTGAGTACTGACATAGACATCGTAGGTCTTGCATTTGGATTTTCTGGCTTTAGAGACACGTTTACTGCAAAGAAACCAATCTTATCAGTCGAAGACGTTAAAGGACTAAAGATTAGAACAATGGAAAACCCCCGCCATCTAGAATTTTGGCGTGCATTAGGAGCAAATCCAACTCCAATGGCATGGGGAGAAGTATTTACTGCTCTCCAACTTGGCACAATAGATGCAGTTGAAAATCCACTTGTAATTTACTATTCAACAAAAATCTACGAACTTGCTCCATATTACTCATATACCCACCACATAGCTCACTTCAGCATTTACCTCGTAAGTAAAAAGACATGGGATAGTCTCTCCCCAGAGGATCGTGAACTTGTGTTACAAGCCGCCCAAAAAGCTTCAGAAGCTCAGATAAATTATGCTCTTGAGTTACAACAAAAGTTAGAAAGCACACTTAAAGAAAAAGGATGTCAATTTTACCGTGTAGATATAGAAGAGTTCAAAAATGCACTAAGCGATACCAGAAAAGATATGATGGAGAGAATCGGAACAGAACTACAACCAAAATTAGGATTTAATGTATTTGAAGAATTAGAAAAAGTACTTGGTCACAAACTTACTTAAATCCCCTAATGAAGGAGGGAAGGAAATGAAAAAATACATTGAAGTTGGGATTGCAGCGTTTTCTTTATTTTTAATCTTTTTTACTTTAACTGGAGTAGTATTTAGATATGCGTTGCACCACTCCCTCTCATTCCAAGAAGAATTGTCAAAGGTTATACATTTATGGCTTGTTACACTTACCGGAATATTAATCTTTAAGG
>CAZTOS010000019.1:26946-32220 GCA_964615185.1 uncultured Thermococci archaeon | reverse complement strand
TTCACGGCGGGGAGGAGGTCAGAAAAATTAGATGCTGATTATTCTATCGGAACTCCATCTTTTGTCCTTGGAGCCAGCCATCTCATTAACCTTTGGGGGTCTTTGGTTCTTATCGTTATGGTTATTGGCCCCAGAGGGGATTCCTCGTTGAAGTTCACCTTTCCAGCATAAGCTACTTGCTTGTGGACTTTGATTATAATCTCCTCACCAAAATACCCATCCTCAAGAAAAGCCCTCGCTGTGTCGAGGATAGCTTGTCCTCTAAAAAGCTCATACAGCCTTTGTAAGGCTTTTTTGTTCTTTGTTTTTCCAACTAAAATTATGTAGTCTCCCTTATCAAAAGCTTCAAACTCCAAACCTGGAATTAAATTCAGCATGGCTTTCTTTACTTTCTCAATATCCTCAGTGGGATAAACATAAGCCTCAACTTCAACTTCTTCAAACATCTCTCTCACCATTGCTGCTCTCCTCTATGGCGGTTTTAAAGTTTTGGGCAACATTTATAAGTTTAGGAGAACCTAAAATATTTAGGTGCCATGCATGTTAGAAAACTTCATTCAAAGTTTGGCGAGCTATATACTTTCAGCATCAAATGGAAACATCATTCTTATTGCCCTCTATGCCGGGTTGTTCGTTGCTTTAATGACCTCTCTTGGTTCTTTAGTTGCAATATTTGCTAAAAGCCTTCCAGAATGGAGCGTTGAGTTCAGCCTAAGCTTTGCCGCTGGAGTTATGATTGTTGCGAGCTTTACAAGCTTAATTCTGCCGGCGATAGAATCAACCAACAGCTTTGTACCTGCGGGAGTTGGAATCTTTTTAGGGGTCATATTAATTTCCCTAATAGATAAGCTTACCCCACATGAACATATTGTTAAAGGTTATGAAGGTCCAAAAGAGCTGAGAGATAGGCTAAAAGTGGTCTGGTTAATTATTCTCGCCATGATAATTCACAACCTTCCAGAAGGACTGGCCGTTGGCACTTCGATAGTTTACAACCTTGAGACCGGGCTTGTTACAGCTTTGGCAATAGGGATTCAGGATTTTCCAGAGGGTATTGTTGTTGCCCTTCCTCTGGCTGTGCTCCAGAAGAAAAGGTTACAGCCAATACTTATTGGAGTTCTGAGCGGAGTTGCTGAAATGATTATGGCAGTTCTTGGAGCACTGCTGTTTGTCAAACTCAACTGGCTTCTGCCCTACGGTCTGGGCTTAGCTGGAGGAGCAATGCTATACATAACAGTTAAAGAGATGATCCCCGAAATTTACAAAAAAGAGGAAAATGAAACTCTCATAACAATTGGCTTCTTCTTAGGTTTTTACGTGATGCTGTTCTTAGATTCAATGCTCGGCTAATCCAAGCTTCTTTGCCAATTCTTCAATCTCCTTCCTGTAATCATCAATGTGGTTGTCATTCACTATCATGTAATCTGCAAGAGCTATAACATTTCCAATGCCGAATTTAAGCTCTTTCCAGTCCCTTGCCTCAAAGTCTGCCCAGGTTTTTGGGTCATCGCTTCTTCCTCTCCGCTTTAAGCGCTCAAACCTCTTTTTTGGGGAAGAATGGACGGCTATTATTACAATCTCCTGGTCTGGAAAAGCATCTTTGAATGTCTGGATTTCATCCAAAGAACGGGCGCCATCAATAATAACTGCCCTATGCTTCTTTAAAAGCTCTTTAACCCTTGGAATCGTCAGCTTTGCAACGGCGTTGTCTCCTAACTCCTGCCTCAGCTGAATGCTGATTTTATTCATTCCATCTGGTGTTCTTGGAATTCCTCGCTTGTCTGCCTCTTCCCTCACAATATCCCCCATTGAAACATGAGGAACGCCATATTTTGAGAAAATCCTCACAACTTCACTTTTACCAGAACCGGGCATGCCTACTACACAGATTATCATTGCCCATCCCCAGGTAAATGCGGAGGGTTTAAAAGATTATCCGTTAGACTAATATAGCATATTATCAGACCTACTACTATGGTGAATCTACTATGGCAGTAACCAAGGTAACTCGAAACTATCAGGTCACAATTCCCGCTGAGATAAGAAAAGCACTTGGCATACAAGAAGGTGAATTGCTCGAAGTTAAACTTGAGGGCGATAGAATAGTCCTTCAGAGGTTGAGAAAGAAGAGAAAGACCTTGAAGCTCGGGAAGAGTATGAGCGTAGAGGAGATAGAGAGGTCAATTAGGGAGGGCATGAAGGAATGCATGCAGTAATAGATACCAACGTTTTGATCTACGATACATTTGAAGACTTTGAGTTCCACACCAAGGCAAGAAAACTCCTTGATTCCCTTGATGCATGGTATGTTCCCATGATAGTTTTGCAAGAATATGTTTGGTTTTTCAAAAACAACGGGCTTTCGGTTAAAGAGGCGAGAGGCATGTTGGATGAATACCTCAGTGACCCGAGATTCAGAAATCTAAGGGAAGATGCCAGTATCGTGAAAAAAGCTCTTATCATGCTGGAAGAGGAAAAACTTTCACTGTCAAGATTCAACGATGCCATGATACTTGTCCATGCAATTGAAAGAAGATATCCGCTGGCAACATTCGACAGAAAGCTTAGAAAACTTGCAGAAAGAAATGGTGTTAAGATTGTTCCTGAGAAACTGTAAATTGCTATTTAACAAATGCATATTCCAAAACGGGGTCGGCAATTTTGTAATAAACGTTCTTCCCATCTACACTCTTTTCAATGAACGACGAATCAAGCAGAGCATTCAACAGCCTTGCGAGTGTTGAATCCGTAATGTGCTTTTTCTCAGCTTTTTCAAGCTCCTCCTTTATTTCACTCCACGTGTTTTTTCCAGAGGCTATACTCCTCATAATCACAAGGTATCGCCTCTTGGCGAGGGGCCTTTTCTCCAAGAAGCACTTAAATTCGGAAAATGCAAGCTTACTTGCTTCTTCAAGCACCTCGTTTACGACCTCCCCGCTTATTCCCTTTCTCCAACTTAGCAGACCGAATTTAACCAGCCAGCCAACAATCCCCTCAAGCTTATCTACGGCAAGCTCAAGGATGTGTTCGTCGGGATAAAGGTCAAGCTGCTCAAAACCCTTCCTCAGAAAGTCCAAGCTCTGCTCCCTGCTGAACCTTGTGAGTTCAATTTCATAGAACACCCTACCATATAATGGAGCATTCGGATTTTCCACACCTATAAAATCGTAAAGAAGACCGATTTCACTTCCGCTTAAGATAAAGCATAGGCTTCCGTAATCATAGAAGTGAGCTATCAGCTGAGAAAGCTCTTTGCCAGCTGGCCCTCTAATTTCCTGCACCTCATCAAAGGCAATAACAAAGCCTTCCTCATCTAAGAGTGAAAATAGCGAATAAAGTGTGTCTGGAGTTTTCCATGAGAGTGAGATTTTCATGCCAAAAAGCTCAACTCCATCAATAAGATTAAGCTTTTCTTTTATCTTCTCAAACAGTCTTTTGTTTCCTTGGAAATATCTGTTTAGAGCATGCTGAATTCTTTCATAAAGTTCTTTTCTTGAGTTTGGGTTTACCCCTCTTAAATCAACCACTACAAACGGGAACTCACTCTCATTCAAAGCAACCCTTAGGAGAGATGTCTTCCCAAGCCTTCTTAGGCCCTTTATAACTATAAGCGGCTTTCTCTGTGAGACTAAATCTAAAAGTTCGTTAAGCTCTTTTTCCCTATCATACAAATCCTCTCGCCTTTCCTTTGGTCTCTCCTCAAAGTACAAAACTATCACCCCGGTAGTATACTACCACCCCAGTAGTTATAAGCCTTTCCCAAAATAATAATCCAAAGTCCCCTTCTTTGGCTTGGGTTTCTCCTTAGGCTTTTCCTCTGACTTGTCAGAATCTTTAACATTTTTCAACAATGGAAGCTCAACCCCAAAATGCCTGTAGATTCTCTCCAAGACCTTAACACCAATACCTTCAACGGCTAAAAGCTCACTCGGCTTAGCCTTTACAATGTCAGCAACAGTTTTAAAGCCCGCATTGTACAAAGCCCTTGCTCTCTTCCTTCCAATCATTGGAAGCTCCACAAGTTCCAACAGCTCCTCTCTAACTCCATGCTTAAGCCTCAGGTGAAGCCTCCCGAGGTATTTAATTGTCTCACCCCTTGCATTGAGAACCTTCGCAAGCTCAATGAGAGAATACATTAACCAGTCTGCAAGCTCAATAATTCTGTACAAATCTCCAGTATCAATCCCATAAGCCTCAATCAGCCTTGCTTCATTCACTTCATTAATCCAATCCAAAAGCAGCTTCGCCGTCTTAACCTCACTCAAAAACTTTTGAAACTCGTAGTCCTCCCAGTAAGGAATTGAACGGTACAGATAATCCTCCATCTCATAAGCATAGTCGAGATAACTTTCCTGCTCCTTCCTCTTTATGTTGAGCGTTCCCATATCAGGAGTTGATGCCAAAAGCTGGAAGATGCCGAGAGGATTTGGATTTTCCTCTATCTGAGGCAGAGCATCTTTGAATTTTTTAGCTGTGAGGGGGTCAAGATAGAGCTGGGAAGTCCTTATACCAAAAGGTAACGCTATAAAGCGATCATTCAGGTCAATATCTATAAACTCGTTCTCAAGAAGGAAGTAAACTATGCTTTTTGCTTTGCTTTCGAGAATCTCAAGGTCTCTGCGCTGGTGATAGTAGAAGGTCTTCTCCAAAAAGTGTATCAACTCGCGGAAGCTTTCAACTCCGAAGTTTGTAATTAATGCCAAAACTTGGCTTCTAAATGCAGTATCGTTGGAGAGCATTGAGAATAACCTTTCGGGCTTTCCAAAGATATATTTCTCCATGAGTTCTTCTGGCTTTTCTGTTTTTGCAACGATAATGGCTTCACCCTCTCTGTCGTACTTAGGCCTTCCAGCCCTTCCCATCATCTGCTGGATTTCAAGAACAGGGATATCAGACCAGCCGAAAGTTGAGTACCTCTTTGTATCGCGGATTATAATCCTAAAGGATGGGAGATTCACCCCCATAGCTAATGTCGGCGTTGCGGTTAAGACTTTTATCAATCCTCCCCTAAATGCATCCTCAATCAAAGTTCTCTCCGCTCTTCCTAATCCAGCATGATGGAAAGCAGCACCGTTAACTAAAACCTCCTTAAGCTTATCATTGGTTGGATTGCTCTCCAGTGACTCAGCCACTTCTTTTAATCTCCTTGCTTCGGGCTTTGTTAAAAGCCGCCTAACTTTCCTGCCGAGCATTGCCGCTTCTTTTTCCGCTGACCTCCTTGTGTTCACAAAAACCAACGCTTGTTTGCCCCTTTTGATGGCATCAATTACGAGA
>CAZTOS010000019.1:0-26846 GCA_964615185.1 uncultured Thermococci archaeon | reverse complement strand
TGAATTTCATCTGCAACAATGAGCTTTACATCTTTAATCCATCTCGATTTATGCCTCAGGAGGGAGTCAAACTTCTCTGATGTTGCTATGATTATGTCATACCTTCCAAGCCATTCTTCACTGCTGTCGTAATCTCCGGTCGTTACAGCAACCCTAACCCCCAAGTCCTCCCATGTTTTGAACTCCCTGTATTTTTCTTCGGCCAGAGCCTTAAGAGGGACTAAATAAACTGCCTTTCCTCCCTCAGTAAAGAGCTTGTGGAGCATCACAATTTCAGCGACGAGGGTTTTTCCGCTCGCTGTTGGAATTGCCAAAAGCAAATTCTCTCCATTGAGAACACCGCTTTTCAAAGCCTCAGCCTGAGGAGGGTAAAATTCACTAATGCCGCGCTCTTTAATTTTCCTGATTATCCTCTCATCCACACCAAATCTTGAAAGCTCATCAACCCGCATTGCATATCCACTAAGGGAAAAGCGTTTATAGGCTTTTGGTTTAGATAATGGCATGAAAGTTGAAGTGCCTTATTTGGTATTTGAAGTGAATGGGAAGGAGTACATGATTGATGCTCACTTCTCAAAGAAGCTCGAGCGGATTGAAAGAGTCAGCACTTTAATCCGACCAATAGACAGAACTCTATCGGAAACCGCAGAAGAACCTCTCCCAATACTCTTACAGAAGAATGAAATTGAGGGGTTCTTAAAAAATCTATTTATTGAGGTCTATGAACGCTCTGGAGAAAAACTGAACAAACGATTAAGACATATGAGAAAATGGAATATTCTCAGGCTCATTGGAATTCCAACTGGTTTTTCAAGGCACGTAGAGAGAGACGAGCAGCTTGCAAAAGAAAATAGAGAGGCCATGCTATCTCTGGCGATATTAAGAAAAATCCTTGGAGTTAAAACTCCCGCAGAACTTGGTAAGGTCAAGATAGTCCCAAAAGAATACCTCTACTACAAGATTGAACTCAGAAACGGAGAAATTTTCAATGAAAAAGGAGAAAAAGACAGCATCTATACACAGCTCTTGGAGATTGATGAAGGTTTTAGAGAGGCTCTGATGCTCAGGATTTAGCGTAAAGCCAGCATGCAACATAGTGGTCTTTCTCAACCTTAACCATTGGAGGCTCTTCTTTTTTGCACATATCCTTTGCAAACGGACATCTTGGGTGGAATCTGCATCCAGCTGGAGGATTTATTGGACTTGGAGGTTCACCTCTAACAATCTTACGCTTTGCTTTAATTTCTTTAGCCATTTCTGGGTCTGGAACTGGAATAGCTGAGAGGAGCATTTGAGTGTAGGGATGGAGTGGATTTTCGAAAATTTTATCAGCTGGACCAACTTCGACGAGCTTTCCAAGATACATGACTCCCATTCTATGGCTCATGTACTTGACGACACCTAAATCGTGGGAGATGAAGAGATATGTAAATCCATGCTTTTCCTGCAAGTCCTTGAGAGTGTTTAGGATGTTAGCTTGAACTGAAACGTCAAGAGCTGAAGTTGGCTCATCAAGTACTATGAACTCTGGCTTAAGCGCCATTATCCTGGCCAGAGCAATTCTCTGCCTCTGCCCACCACTGAACTCATGAGGATACCTGTAGAGGTGCATCTCGTTGAGTCCAACACTTTTCAGGAGGTTTACTACAAATTCTTCAGGATCATTAACTTCAATACCATGAAATCTAACAGGCTCCATGATTATTTCAAACACTGTCTGCCTTGGATTTAGAGATGAATACGGATCTTGGAACATTATTTGGGCTTTCCTCCTGAACCATTTGAGCTCATCACCTTTAAGCTCCATAACATTCTTGCCTTCAAAGAGGATTTCTCCAGCAGTTGGCTCTATCAAACGGAGGATTGTTCTTCCGGTTGTCGTCTTGCCACAACCGCTCTCTCCCACCAAACCAAAGGTTTCACCCTTGTATATCTCAAAGCTTATGTCATCAACTGCCTTAACCCAGCCTTTTGTGAAGAATAAGCCTTTCACGGGGAAGTACTTTTTGAGATGTTTAACTTCCAACACTTTCTTCATGCTCTCACCTCAGTAAAGGTGACATGCTACAAAATGTCCATCCTCAAGCTCCTTCAGCTCAGGTATTTTCCGCTTGCATACCTCTGTTGCAAATGGACATCTTGGATGGAATCTGCAACCGCTTGGCGGTGTGATTAGATTAGGCACTGTTCCCGGAATGGCCTCTAAGCGCTCAATCTTTGTCATCGGATTTGGCACAGCCTTGAGAAGACCCTTGGTGTATGGATGTAAAGGATTCTTGAAGATCTGCTCCACTGAGCCAATCTCAACTATCTTTCCGGCGTACATCACAGCTACCCTATCAGCAGTTTCAGCAACAACACCTAAGTTGTGCGTGATCAAAATGACCGTTGCCTTGTATTTTTCTTTGAGCTGATTAATCAAGTCAAGGATCTGGGCTTGGACTGTAACATCCAAAGCTGTTGTAGGCTCATCAGCAATGAGAATCTTTGGATTGTTTGCAATTCCAATTCCAATAACCACTCTCTGCTTCATGCCACCGCTTAGCTCATGAGGATAGTTCTTAACTCTATTTTCAGGATCTGGAATCAACACGGATTTCAAAATATCAATTGCCCTTTTTATACCCTCTTTTATGTTCTCAACCTTTCCATGAACTTCCATTGCCTCTCCTATCTGATAACCTACTGTATAAAGGGGATCGAGTGAAGCATGAGGATCTTGGAAGATATATGCAATTTCATTGCCTCTAATTTCTCTAATCTGTTCTTCATTAAGTTTAAGGAGATCAACAACCGTTCCATCTTCTTTATAATATAACACTTCACCCTCAACGATTCTTCCAGGACTTTCAATCAGCTGAGTTAATGCCCTTGAGGTTACGCTTTTTCCACAGCCCGTTTCTCCAACCAATGCGAAAGTTTCACCCCTGTACACATCAAAGGAAACTCTTTCTATTGCCTTAACTATTCCGGCGTAAGTGTAGAAGTGAACAGTTAAGTTTCTAACTTGCAAAATTGGCTCAGGCATTTGCCTCACCCTCCTTCTTGCTCTTCTTTACCTTGAATTCAATGCTTCTCCTTGTTTTTGGATCAAGTATGTCTCTGAGACCATCACCAAGCAGATTCCAGCCCAATGCTACAAGCATGACAACCAAACCTGGATAAAACACCAACCACCATGCCTTCGGGAAGTACTGGGCTCCATCGTAGACTATCCTACCCCAATCAGCTATTGGCGGCGTTGCACCTAATCCAAGAAAGCTCAATCCTGCTTCCATAAGGATTACTCCACCAAAGTCAAGTGTTATGTACACCAATATAGGCCCAATTATGTTTGGCAGTATGTGTTTGAACATTATCGTTCTTGCTGGCAGTCCTATAGCCCTTGCCGCTTCTATGTACAGCTTCTCCTTTTCTGTTAGAGTTGAACCCCTTGTTATTCTCGCATAAGCTGGCCACCAAACGATAATCATTGCTAATATAACTGCCAAAAGTCTTCCAAGGTTCCCAGCTTCTCTAACATCCAAGGCAAACAGCCACAACACAAACTTCTGCACAGCCTCATGAGCTGAAATAAAGTTCTGAATTCTTTCGGGCAGAACTGCCGATAATGCGATTGCCAGAATCAATGCTGGAAATGCAAGGAACATGTCCGTTATACGCATTATTAGCTCGTCAACTTTTCCACCATAATAACCAGCTATGAGACCAAGGATTATTCCAAGGGGTACTCCAAGGGATATGACTATTATTGAGATCACAAAGCTTGTCCTGGCACCGCTAAAAATTAAACTAAGCAGATCCCTACCGTAGTGATCTGAACCAAGGGGGAAGGTTATCACTGTGTTGTTATAATAGTCAAGGACAAACTTGCTTCCTGGGGGTGCCAGTATTATTTTATCGTAGCTCTTTGTATAGAGCATCGGGAAGAAATTGTATCTCCAGTGAGCCAATCTTGGTCCAAAGATCCCCACTAAGATGAACAGGATCACAAAGAATAATCCAATTAGAGCTGGTGGTGAACGATTTAGTGCATAGAGCATTAAACGCCATTCTTCCATCTTTGATTTATTCCTCTCTTTCCAACCCTTTTTGAATAAGCTTATGAATGAACCAAGCCCATAAACAATTTTATCTGCAAGCTTATCCAAAATGCTTTTTTTGTATTCCTCTTGCATCTTGATCACCTCAGTATCTAACCCTTGGATCGATTACTGCATAGAGTATATCAACCACCAAATTTGCGGTAACGTAAATTATTGCATAGATGAACGTTATTGCCACAACCGCTGGAAAGTCAAGATTCTGAATTGAAAGAATTGCATACCTTCCCATTCCTGGTAAGGCGAAGACAGTCTCAGTGATTGGTGTTCCAGCCAATAGACCTCCAAATTGAAGACCAAGAACTGTAACGATTGGGACTAAGGCATTTTTAAGGGCATGTCTGTACATTCTCAGCTTTGGAACTCCCTTAGCTTTTAGGAATTGTATATAATCACCGCTAAGGGCTTCAAGGAAGGAGTTTCTGACAAACCTTGCCAGTACCCCCGTACCCATAAATCCAAGCACAAACCCGGGGAGCCAAAATCTTGCCAAATGTTGCTTAAAGAGCGTGAATTTTCCTGTAAGGAGTGCATCAATTATTGGAACATGGGTAATTTGAACTGATGGCGCTGGAGGAACTCCGGCCAGGTTAGTTATCCTAAACTTCACAAAGAACACAAACAGAAGCAGATAACCCAACCAAAAAACAGGTGTTGAAACTCCAATAAGTGCAAAAATCCTAACAAGGGTGTCTATCCATGTGTTACGTTTTAATGCCGAGATTAAACCGAGGGGAATCCCAATTAGTATCATAAAGGTGAACGCGATTATAGCCAGCTGAAATGTCACGGGAAAACGATCTCTAATATCATCAAACACAGGATTTGATGTTCTTGGATCAATCAGGGTATTTGTTGCCAAACCTTTTATCAAAAACCAGTATTGATCATACCAAGGCTCATTTAAGTGATACCTCTCCTTGATTCTCTCAACAGCCTCTGGAGATGCTTTTTCACCCCCAGCCCAAGCTTTAGCGGGATCTGCAGGGATCACATATGCTATTAGGAAAACGATGATAGTCACTCCAACTATAGTAGGAATAAATGTCAGAATCCTTCTGATTAAGAATTTCTTGAGATCAGCCATTTCCGTCCCTCCAATTAAGCTTTTGCAGTTTATTGGAGTAGCTGAAATTTAAAATTAAAGAAAAGAAAGCTCAGCCTGAAACTTCAACATTAAGCTCTTTGAACTTAGTTGCACCATAGAGGAATGGTCCAACCCAGTTGTCTGAGTCGAGGTAATCTGGCACCCAGCCGACAACGTAGACGTCGAAGTCACCCTTGCTGACCTTTCCTAAATAGACTGGCCATTCATAACTTGCCACTGTAACTTGGAATCCAAGCTGGCTCCAGATGTTCTGGAGAAGGGTCATTATCTTCTCACGTGCTGAGTTTCCAGCGTTGTAGATGAGCTCAATCTTGTACTTGGTTGGATCAATACCTGACTCCTTCAAGAGCTTCTGTGCCTTTGCTAAGTTGTAGTCATATTTGATTATTCCCTGCTCTGTATAGCCTGGCCATGGCTTTGGAATTGGACCCCAGTTCCTCTCAAGCAAGCCTGAGTAGACTGTCTGTGCAATCTGGTCGTATGGAATTGCATAAGCTAAGGCTTGTCTGACCTTAACGTTGTTGAAGGGCTCTTTGTAAGTGTTGAAGACTATGAATGTAAGTATTGGCTGTAGTAAGTCAGTCTGGACTATTGACTCAAATCCATCAAGCTTCAATCCCTTAACGTCGTTGATTCTTTCGGGTGGTGTTGCAACAGCATCAACTGTTCCTGTCTGGAAGAGCTGAATTCTTGAAACAGCGTCATTGTTTATGACATAGATAACCCTCTTGTGGAGTGGCTTGACGTTGTTCCATATGTCTTTGTTCCAGTAGTATGGGTTGAGCTCAAGGACTATGTATGAGTTCTCCTGGTACTCTTTAACATAATATGCTCCAGTTCCAACAGGCTTCTTGTGCATAAGCTGGTGAGTTGGATCCTGCTCCCCCTCTTGGACATATGGCTCCCAAGCATCTGGATTCTTACCGTAATTTGATGCCTTTAATGCTTCCTCATATTTATCTCCAAGGAGGTACTCCATTGGAACTACTGAGAGGAATGAGTCAGCTAAGATACCAAGGACCGGGGCATATGGTGCTGGGAGGACAAGCTTGTAAACTCCAGCTGTTTCTCCGTTATAACCAAAGAGGCTGAGAAGGTCATTGAGTGACTTGACTTCAATTGTCTTACCCTTGTATTCTGCAATAAGCTTCTCGCTCTTAAGAACGTCCTCAAACTCTTTCTCAGTTAGAGCTTGTGACTTGCTAATGTCCATGAAGTCAGCAACCATCCATGAAACGCTGTGTCCTAATCTTTGGACACGCCAGAAGGTAAAGGCAACATCTGTTGCATCAATTGGATATGTCTTGTCATTCCATGGATCATAAGCCTTAACTCCTCCCCTAATGACAAAGTACCACTCTGTACCGTCTTCGTTGTGTGCCCATGCGACTGCCAAATCAGGTGAAACTTCTTCTGTCTCCTCTTTCCAGTATGTAACAAGGGTATCACCGATTTCATGCCAGATTTCCCATCCAAAGGTCTCATAAGTCCAAGCTGGGTCAAAGCTCTCTGGCCATCCAATTGTACCTATAACATAGGTTTCAGCATCGTTCTTATAGGTGCCGATACCGATGTCAACACTTGGAGCATTTGAATCCTCCCAGAGAAGGTCGTATCTCTCTGGGAAAGTTGGGTGGTAGTATCTTCCCTTAACCCAGCTCCAGTAAACACGCAATTGTCTGTTCTGCCCAATGATCACCTCTGGTACATAGTAGTTCCCTAAGATGTAAAGTGCCTTAAACAACTCTGTTCTTATAGCCGGGTCGGTCTGTCTTCTTGCTGCTATAACAAGAGCATCAACATTTGTGTTTCTAAAGAATGCTGGGTCTATAGCACCAAAACCTTGTCCTTCTTCCATAAGTTTTTTGATATCTGGAGTGTTAGCTTCATCAACAACATAACTTACCCTAATCACCTTCTTACCACTTGGCAATGAAACAGTTGGATTTTCACCCTTTGGACCAACAACTATAACGGATTTGTCAGTTTCAATTACAGTAACTTTACCAAGCTCAAGAATTGCAGGTGTTACACCCTTTGGCTTTTGTGCTTGGGTTTGAGTTGCGGTTTTAGTCGGGGAAGATGCTGTTGAGGTTTGAGTCGTGGTCTGAGTTGCAGTCTGAGTTGAAGTGGGAGTAGTTGTCTTTTCTCCACCAATACATCCACTGGCAACTACTGCAAAACCCAAAATTGCAATTAAAAACAACGCTGGTAACACCTTTCTCATGGGTATCCCCCCAAGGTTGGCAATAATCTATAGCGAATATTCCAGTAATAAAACTTTCGATTACTTAGACAAATTATGACTAAATAACCAGCTCATTTTGATAATGTTTTACATCATGTAACATATTCTTCAAAAATCATGATCAAAATGAAAACATTTAAAAAAAGTTGGCATTCAATGTATATCTTAAACGCTCAATAGTGCACATTTTGTGATAGTATAATGAAAAGACGTGCAGTACTGTTCCAGTTTAGATTCAATAGAAAGTAACTACGAAAAGCTTAAATGAGATAAGATGCAAGTAACATCTGTAAAAACTGCTTTGGTGATGTAAATGGTTAGGGCATATGTTTTATTAACAGTTGAAATTGGAAAGGTAGAAAAGGTGATAGAAGAACTAAAAAGGATACCCGGAGTCACAAAGGCAGATGCTGTTACTGGACCATATGACGCAATAATACACATTGAAGCAGCAGATTTAGGAGAACTCACAAGAAAAATTCTGCATGATATACATAACATAGATGGGGTAATTGACACAACAACAGCAATAGTTGTAGAGTTGGAGGAAGAATGATCACCTTTTTCTCCTCTTAGACTTCCTGAACTCCCTAATCTTTTGAACTATCAACTTTAGGCTTTTTGACTTTCCATACTTACTCTCAATTACAACCATCCCTCTTGTTCTAAGAGTTTCATCCACTCCAGATAATCGCGGATTTAATTTTTCCCACTCAATTTTAACTACCTTCATGCCAAGTGCTTCAGCTGCCTTTATGATCTCCTCAAGTTTAGGTGATTCTACTGCCAAGTTCCTGGGGACTTCTCTTCCATATTTTTTTGACAGTCTTGAGTCTAATTCATTTGTCCACAAGACAAATTTTCTCATTATTTCCACACCTAAAAGGTTTAAAGGATAACACATTAAAAAATTCTTTGGTGGGTAAAATGGAAATTCACACAATTGAAAAATTTCTAAAAAGTTATGCGAGAGGGGGGGATGTTGTTCTAATAGAATATCCCAGTGCGTATTCTTTTGAAGATCTTGTATGGGGACGCATTATTCCGGAGATCTCTCACGATAATCAGATTGTTATTGAGGATTTCTTTGGTATTGGGGATTTAAGCTTCAGAAACTACATCAGAAAGATTTCACCAAAGGAATATAGGAAAACAATAGAAATAACAAAACACATTAAGGTCATAAAAATAGGACCTGGAAGAGCCAGCTATGGTTCACTTGTTGATGAAATCCCTCTAACCTATGAAATCTCAGAGTTTATGAAAAACTATTATGATGCAATTAGAAAAGCACTTGCAGATTCAATAAAGCCCTTATACTTTTTGAGTTTTGGGTTGGGGGAGTACTTATATTTTGGAAAAGAAAAAGCTCTGCAGGCAATTTTATTCAGCAGAAGTAATCTGCCCGTAGAAGACTGGACTTCGATATATTTAGTAAATAAAGACATAATTGAAAAACCTCAACTGGCAATTTTAGAAGATATATCCTCTTGGATTCTGGAAATAATTCCAGAAAAGGAAGGGTACGAAATCACTGTCAAAAAGGAAAGCTGATGGTGAGAAAAAGTGATAGCAGAGGGGAAAAAAGTTCTATTAGTTGATCCCAGGGGCAAGAGATATTTGGTAACCGTGAAGAGAGGGGAATTCCACACCGATTTAGGAAAAATAAACCTCGAAGAAATAATTGGCAAAAATTTTGGAGATATTATTGAATCTCACAAAGGACACAAGTTCAAAATTTTAAAGCCCAGAATAGTTGATTTCATTGATAAAATGAAGCGCGGCCCTCAGATAATTCACCCCAAAGATGCAGCTCAAATTGTGGCTTTTGCTGGAATCTCTCCGGGGGATTTTATAATTGAGGCTGGAGTTGGAAGCGGTACACTAACTCTCTTTTTGGCAAACATAATTGGACCCAGTGGGAGAATAGTTAGCTATGAAGTTAGAGAAGACTTTGCAAAGCTTGCATGGAAAAACATTGAATGGGCAGGTTTTGATGACAGAGTTACCATAAAGCTCAAGAGCATTTACGAGGGAATAGACGAGAAAGATGTTGATCACATAATTCTCGACTTGCCTCAGCCAGAGAGAGTTGTTGAGCATGCTGTAGAAGCATTAAAACCAGGAGGGTATTTTGTCGCTTATACCCCATGCATAAATCAAGTTGCCCGTCTTTATGAAAAGCTGAGAGAATTTAAGGAGCATTTCATGAGGCCTAAAACTATTGAATGTTTAGTTAGAGAGCAGGAAGTTAAGAGAGAGTGCATAAGGCCAAAAACGAGAATGATTGCACACACAGGCTACATAACATTTGCGAGAAAGATTTAGTCAGCAGAGAGCTTCATCACCTCAGCATACCGTGAGGCTCATCCCCCAATTCTGAAATTTAGGCTCTTCTTTTTAGAATTTTTGGTTAAGTGTTGCTGTTCTCAAATTTTCTTCAATGTTGTTAACCTTTGGTTAGCAACACTTTTATAAATACCTAATGTTCAAAACCTTTAGGAATGTTCAATAATGAGCGCACGTACGGAGGTGCTCATTGTGTATAAGATACTTGAAAGAAAAGAAATCGCAATGAGAAATGTTTGGTTTAAAGTTCATGCCCCCCATGTGGTTAAAATGCTCCAGCCAGGGCAGTTTGTGATCGTTAGGGCCTTTGAAAGTGGCGAAAGGATTCCTCTGACTCCAGTAATGTGGGATAAAGAAGAAGGGTGGATAGGTCTTATAGTGTTCACAAGAGGAAAAACAACACTGCAAATAAACACTGAGCTCAAAGAGGGGGATTACTTCCTTAACGTTGCCGGTCCGCTTGGTAATCCTGCTCCAATGAAGAGGTATGGAAAAATTCTGGCTATAGGGCTGTACACTGGTATAGTCGAAGTATTCCCAATAGCCAAGGCATGGCAAGAAATAGGGAATGAAGTTCACACCCTTCAGGTCACTTTCGAACCCATGATTCTCTTAAAAGACGAACTTGAAAAGGCTGTTTCAAAACACACTGCTGTAGGTGTTCCGATTGATTCCGAAAAGAGCTCTCCCGAAAACATGAAAAATGTAACTACCAAGGCAAGAGAGGTAGTTAGAAACATGATAAAAGATCTCAAACCAGATTTAGTGTTTATGGTTGGGCCAGTTGGTGACCAAAAAGCAATTTTTGAAGTTGTCAGGGAATTCAATGTTCCAATGCTTGTTGATTTACATCCTATCATGGTTGATGGCACTGGTATGTGTGGTGCTTGTAGAGTAACAGTGGGAGGGAAGGTGAGGTTTGCCTGTGTTGATGGCCCAACTTTCAACGCATATGAAGTTGATTTTGATGAGCTGATCAAGAGGTCTGGCTATTATAGGGATTTGGAGATGAGAGCTATGCAAGAATATATGCAAAAGCTTCAAGGGGGTGCACAATGATGGCAAAGAGAAAACTCATAAAAAACAGAGTCCCCACCCCCGAAAGACCAGCTTATGAGAGAATCAAGGACTTTGAAGAGGTTAACCTTGGCTATGATTTTGAGCTTGCAAAGAAAGAAGCTGAACGTTGCCTGCAGTGTCCAGAGAACTATGCTCCATGTATTAAAGGCTGTCTCGTAAATATAAACATCCCTGCCTTCATAACCAGAATTAAAGAGGGGGACATTAGAGGGGCATTAGAAGTTATTTGGGCTTGTAATTCTTTGCCTGCCATAACTGGTAGAGTTTGCCCCCAAGAAGACCAATGTGAAGGTGTCTGCGTAATGGGCAAAGTAGGAGATGCAATAAACATAGGAAAACTCGAAAGATTCGTAGCAGACTACGCAAGAGAAAAAGGAATAGATGACGAGCTTTTGATGGAGATTATACCCAAAATCAAAAAGAAAGAGCAAAAGATAGCAGTAATCGGAGCAGGTCCAGCGGGCTTAACTTGTGCTGCAGAATTGGCAAAAATGGGTTACAAGGTTACAGTATTTGAGGCTCTACATTATCCAGGAGGAGTTCTCGTCTATGGTATTCCAGAGTTCAGACTACCAAAAGAAATCGTGAAAAAAGAGCTTAAGAAGCTTGAGCTTTTGGGTGTTGAGATAAAGACGGACCATATAGTTGGGAGGACGGTCACAATTCCTGAGCTCATTGAGGAATACGATGCAGTGTTTATTTCCACAGGTGCAGGAACGCCTAAACTTCCAGAGGTGCCGGGAATAAACCTCAACGGAATTTACTCAGCCAACGAGTTTCTTACAAGAGTTAATTTGATGAAAGCATATAAGTTCCCAGAATACGACACTCCAATAAAAGTCGGCAAGAAGACGATAGTGATTGGAGCTGGAAACACAGCAATGGATGCTGCAAGGACAGCTCTAAGACTGGGAAGTGAAGTTACAATAGCATACAGAAGGGGAGAGGAAGATATGACAGCGAGAATAGAAGAGATAGAGCACGCCAAAGAAGAGGGAGTTAAGTTCATGTTCTTTGTGAATCCAATCGAGTTTATTGGAGATGAAGAAGGCAAAGTCAAGGCTGTTAAGCTCATGAAAATGAAGCCACTTGACGAGAAAGATTCAAGAGGAAAGAGGAAAATCACTCCAACAGGTGAAACAATAACAGTCGAAACTGATACAGTGGTTATAGCAATTGGACAGGTTCCAAACAAGATAATCCGAAAGACAACGCCAGGCTTAAATGTTACGGAGAAGGGAACTATAGTTGTTAATGAGAACTTGATGACTTCGATTCCTGGGGTTTTTGCGGGTGGAGATGCCATAAGAGGAGAAGCCACTGTAATCCTGGCAATGGGAGACGGAAGAAAAGCCGCAAAAGCAATACACGAATACTTGCAGTTGAGAGATAAGTTTATCAGCCCTAACGAGAAATCATGATGGCTATGAGGAGCCTCACGATAGCTGAGGTGTGATGAGGGGCATACTGGCCGAGCCGATAAGTTTATCAGTTTCCTAAGAAGGTGAAGAATAAGCGATGATGAACTCCAGGGTATCTGAAATGTGATGAAAAAAGGAAAGCCGAGCTATTCCTTTTCTTCTTCCTCAATTTCCTCAAGGACGTGCTCAAATTTCTTGAAATCCTCACTCTGTGCAACGAGGGTTATGAACTCGTCAATCTCCTCCTTCTCGAGGAAGGAACCAACTAAGAGCCTTCCAGTGTAACGGTTGTTCTTAATTTCCCAGAACATGTAAAATTCGGGGAATTTGTTTTTAATTTTCCTATAGGCAACGCCATACTTAGAATCCTTAAGTGGGTTCTGCTCAAGGAAGAAATGGTTTTCAGAGAGCTCAATCTTATGGAGAATGGCTCCACGCTTAGTTCTCACAAGCTTAACCTTAACATCCCATTCTCTTAAGGTTCTCATAAGAATACCTCCAATAAAATATGAAAAAACAAACCTAAACAAAATCAGAGGCTCTTCAAATACTCAGCATACTGCTCGGCAGTCATGAGATTCTTTAAGTCCTCTTCAAGGTTTGACGGCTTAATCTTTGCAATCCATGCCTCATATGCATCCTCGTTGATTTTCTCCGGAGAATCCTCAAGCTCTCCATTAACTTCAACGACTTCACCGCTGACTGGAGCGTAAACTTCGCTCACAGCCTTAACGCTCTCAATTTCACAGAGAACATCTCCTTGAGAAACCTCCTTTCCAACTTCTGGAAGCTCAACATATGCAACATCGCCAAGCTCTTTTTGAGCGTAGTCACTTATTCCGACAAGAACAGTTCCATCGTCTAAAACCTGAGCCCATTCGTGCTCCTTTGTGTAGTATAGCCCTTCTTTAATCTTATATTCGCCTACCTCAATCATGAGAACCACCAGAGTGTTTTACGGCTGAAAACATTTAAACCTTTCTACGTTTTGGCTATTCTCTTTTAGTACCACCATAAATAATTCCAGCCACTATTAAAGCAAGGCCAATTATGGTTGAAATCAAAACCTTCTCACCGACTACAAAGTGAATTATAACCAGAGAGATAAAAGGTGTTAAATAAACAAGATTTGCTATTTGAGCTGTTGTTTCTGAAAGCTCCAGAGCTTTAAGCCACAGAAGAAAAGTAATGCCCATTTCAAAGGTTCCAACATACATTGCACCGAGCAAACCTTCTAACGAAGGTATTATGAAATCATGAGTGAGGATGATAAAGAAGAGGGTGTATATGAAACCAAAAGCAAAGTTAAAGAACATCTTGATTACTGCCTGTCTTTGGTCTCTCAGATTTAAAATCCAGTAAATCGCCCATATCAGGGCACTCATCAATCCCAAAAAGGCCCCATAAGGATTAGCAAATTTGAGAGCGGTTATATCTCCACGCGTTGAGATAATTAAAACTCCAAAAAAGCTAATAAAGATCCCAAGAATGTTTCTAACTCTAATTCTTTGATCCAGCAAAGGAACTGAAAGCAAGGCAAGCATTATTGGCCAAGTATAGTTCAAAGCTTGAGCCTCCTGAGCTGGGAGGAGAGAATAGGTTCTGAAAAGCACAAGGTAATAAAGAAATGGGTTAATAAATCCAAGAACTGCAGAGTACGCATTGACAGAGAGCCTTCTCAGGATACAAAGACTTCCCCTATATACAGTTAGGAGCAAGAGAAAAAAGATCAGCAATGATGTGAGTGAGGCGTATAACAAGAGATTTGCGTAGTCAAGATATCTAAGAGAGAGCTTAAAGGCCGAAGCAACCGTTGACCAGAGAAATATGGAAAGGGTTGCATAGAGATAGGAAGACTTTCGCAAGTTCATGTATCTTGCTTCAATCAATGGGTAATAAAAATTTCTCTAAGGGAAAGATTTAAATATGCATTTCTACACATTTGTGAGTAAGAGGTGGCAAAAATGATGCTTATATTGGAGGCTTACTTTAAAAATTATCCTGCAAGAAGAAAAGTTGCAGAGTTTTTATTTGAAAATGGATTAAGTGTTAAGAACGGAAGGATATACCTGAGAGATGTAGAGGTTCCAATCAGTGAGTTATCAAGGGTCATCGGCGTGAACAGAAAGATAGTATATCATACCATTGAATATATTGAAAAAACGTACCCTCTAAAGCTTATATTCGAGAGGTTAACTCCATTGCCCAGTCTAATTGAGGTTGCTCCAATAATGGGGTGGGAAGTTCTTGAAATTGAATTCGAGAAGGAGCTCTACTCCCAGGCAATTTCAAGTGTTCTCCAGATACTTTCAAGGAATGGTGTTTCAATAGTAGAGATTTTCAGTAGAAATCTCAGAGAGGAAGAAAGCAAAGCATATATTGTCATAGATGGAACTCTGCCTGTAGAAGTGTTTGTAAAAATAAAGGGCATACCCGGCTTCAAAAAACTAATCCTTCACACACCAGAGAAAAGAAAGGAAAAATTTGTATGTGCATATTGTGAAGTTAGATACTGCCCAAAAAAGGTTGCTTTAGAGAAAATAGGCGCAAAAACTTAACCAACAACCCTAAATCCTTTCTCTCCCCTTGGTTCTTCCCATTTCATTTCAACCCTTGTAACCCTTGCAAATATTGGGCCTTGATGTGCCCATCCAATCAAAGCTTCAACTCTTTCCCTTTCTCCCTCTATTACAGCCTCAACACTTCCGTCAGGTAAGTTCCTGACCCATCCACTTACTCCAAGCTTTCTTGCTTCACGCTGCATGCTCCACCTAAAGCCAACCCCTTGAACCCTTCCATAGATTCTTAGATGTGCTCTTACGATCTCCATCCCAACCCCCGATAAAAATAACCCAACGTAAGATTTAAGTTTATCCTTGGGAGGTTATAAACGGAGGTGTGAAAATGAGTGAGATGATACTTGTATATACAACATTCCCGGATTGGGAGAGTGCAGAAAGAATTGTCAGAGAGCTACTTGAAAAAAAGCTTGTAGCATGTGCCAATCTAAGGGAGCACAAAGCTTTCTACTGGTGGGAAGGAAAGATAGAAGAAGACAACGAAGTTGGTGCAATTCTTAAGACAAAAGTTGAGCTTTGGGATGAGCTTAAAAAGGAACTCAAGGAAAAGCACCCTTACACAGTTCCAGCAATAATTAGGATTGATATTGATACCGTAAATAAAGAATATCTCAAATGGCTGTTAGAGGTTACAAAATGATTAGGAAAGTAAAACCTCAAATTAGGGTTATTGGTTTTGATGATGGCACCTTTTCTTTTAAATCCAAGATTGAAAGAGACAAAACTATTCTGATTGGAGTTATCATGAAAGGCTCCCAGGATGTTGTTGGAATTTTGTCAAAATGGATTGAAGTTGATGGAAGAGATGCAACAGAAAAAATGATTGAGGCAATTGTAAATTCCCGCTTTAAAGACTTAAGAGTCATAATGCTGAAGGGCATAACCTACGCTGGCTTTAATATTGTTGACATAGAAAAGCTCAGCAGAGAGACAGGTTTACCGGTAATTGTTGTTATTAGGAAGAAACCAGATTTAAAAGCTATGGAAGATGCTCTGAGAAAGCATTTCCCAGATGCTGAAGAGAGGATTAGGCTGTTGAGAAAAGGTGGAGAAATAAAAGAATTAATCCCAGGGAAGCTTTTTTATCAAGCTTATGAAATAGAGACCGAAAAAGCAGAAAAAATAATCAAAATAACCCAAAAAAGTTCTCTAATCCCAGAGCCTCTTAGATTGGCCCACATGATAGCTTCAGCAGTTATGACTGGGGAATCGAAGAAGGAGTAGATTCCCTTCGCATTGATTGGATTTTTGTTCTAAACAGTCCTTCGATGAAATCAGTTCCAGAATAACCAATTGCAATCAATCCCAGAGCCATCTCCTTGGTTACCTCCTGCTCACCCCAATAAAGGCTGACAATCCCCAAGACTCCAGCGGTTGCGCCAATTAACATGCTTATAACGAGCCTCTTCATGTCAAAAGCTTCTTTGAATTCTCTATTCTCTGAAACAGCTTTTTATTGAACTTTCTTGACACCAATAACTACTCTTATCATCTGTCCACTCATTCCCAAGAACATTCCCAACAATATGTAATATAAGGCCTCAGATGGTGTCATTTTTAAAGCCCTTGTGAATATATGAGCTTCTTCCTAATAAGATTGTTGAATTTTGGGTATACCAAACCTTTATATAACCATCCTCTCTACTTTTAAATGGCGGCGGACTAGGCTGGGGGGTTCGGCGTCCCCTGGAACCCGAAACCGTCGATATGCGGGGGCCGAAGCCCGAGGGGCGGTTCCTGAATCCAGCGGCGGAAGCCGGGATAAACGATGAGCCCTCGTCCCACGGGGCCGGCGGTGGGCGAGGTGGAGCTGAAGGGCTCCGCTAACGCCCTTTGCCCGCCGAACCCCGCAAGGCCCGGAAGGGAGCAGCGGTAGGCGGGACGTTCGGCGCTCGTGGGGTAGCGGGGGCGAGGGAGTCCCGGTGGAAGCCGCTGGAGGAGGGTTCCCACCCTCGGGCGCGTCCGCCGCCGTAAGAATTCTCATGGGGCTAAGATTTACATTATATCCATTGTTGAGGGGGTAATATGAACTGTGAAAACTTTAAAGGATGGTTTCCCATTCTAATAACCTTTAGGCTTGCCTTTCGTTCTTTAATTTTCCTAGATTTGGAGTTAGCTCCAGTTTTCTTCTTAAATATCCCACTATTCCTAAAAATGCCGAGTGAACTTCTGCTTCTATACCTTCTCGGAATGCTCTTTATTGAGGTTTACTTAATTTTAAGCTTGAGAAAAGGAAATTTTCCGTCAAAAGCTCTCTTGGTATATTTTGGTACAGCTACAATACTTGAATTTCCATATGTCCCCTTTAAAGGATTATTGAACGGAGGGTTTAGCGGTATATTTTTCTTTGTTCTGCCATGGTACCTAAGTACCCTGGTTGGTTTAATGATTTCTCTAAAACTACTTTTCAGGAAGTCATGAATGTGAAGACAAGTTATTTAAGCAACACATAGAATCATCCTATGGACACTGTTGATTCAAATCCAAGCATGAGCAAGAAATGGTGGTATACATCATGGAACTGAAAAGTATATTAGGATTCGTTATAAAACTCTTTATTTTATTTTTTCTCCTTCTTAACCTAATGACAGTTATGGCGATCTTATGGATTAACCCAGACTCCGTATCTGGCAGGTTCTCCTGTATATTGTTTCAATGATTTTGGGAATCTACTCCCTATTTGCAATTTTCCTTGATGAGCAAAAGGGAATTCCTAGTGCACTTCTATGCTTTGGATTAATAATTTTCCTGAACTTTGAGATCGAATTTAGAGATAAATACCCATTTCTCGGTATTTTAGCCATCTTTGTTCTTTGGTTAAGCAATAAGATGGGAGAAATAGGCAGAAGTAGATCCTGTAAATATTGAGTTTAGAGACTAACTCCATCTCTCTATTGGTTTCGAACTTATGTTTCGTCTTCTTTTTTCTTCTTTCTTTTACGATTAGATTAAATGTTACCCTAAAAATATAATAAAAAACTTAAAAACATTTAGACTACCATGAAGATGATAATCATGGATTGGTGTAAATTCAAAATACAATACATTGCCTTCAGCTACTTTTTAACTTCCATGACCTTAAGGATAATAAGCTTTGTCCAAGATTACCTGCACTATCTCCACGATCCAAATCACATACCCTTCTCTCCTCTTTTTCATGTCTTTGTAAACTTCCTCTGGCTTCTTGTACCCGTTTCATATAAGCTCTGGATTTTTGGAGTTGTATTATTCTCCATCCTTACATACACCCTATTGAAAGCTGATTCAAAAATCAAAAATCTAAGAGAAGTAAACGCACTCATTAACGTTGGCGCTGGAGTTACAGTTATTATTTTGCTCTTTTTTGCATTTCAAAACCTCTTGGCTTTCATCATGTTAGTTCATAAGTAGTCAAGCAGAAGTGGGAGCAACGCTTGGAAAGCAAGGTTTCTCATTTTTCAGGCAAAAACCTTAATAACCTATCACTTCTTTTGACCCTTAGGTGTAAAAGATGCTGAGCATTAAAGTTACTAAACTTAAACTCGAGAATCCTCTCATCTTGGCTTCTGGTGTCGCAGATATGACTCCAGACCTGCTTAGGCGAGCATACAAAGAAGGAGCTGGAGCTGTTGTGACAAAATCAATTGGGATTGAGCCGAGAAAAGGCTACGATAATCCCACGATAGTTGAGCTTCCTTACGGTCTGATTAACGCTATGGGACTTCCAAACCCCGGTTGGGAGGCGTTTTATGAAGAATTCAAAAATGAGAAATTTGATTTCCCCGTAATAGTGTCAATCTTCGGAAAAGACGAGAGAGAGTTTGCATTCTTAGCTGAAAAGCTGAGTGAAGTTGCAGATGCCTTTGAGCTCAACTTAAGTTGCCCTCATGCTAAAGGTTACGGCATGGAAATTGGACAGAACCCGGAGATGGTGTACAAGGTTGTTAAAGCTGTCAAAGATGCAACAGATAAGCCAGTGATAGCAAAGCTGACTCCAAACATCGATGATATAGCAAAAATCGGGCTGGCAGCAGAAAGAGCAGAAGCTGATGCGGTCTCCGCAATTAACACTATCAAAGCTATTGCAATCGACATTTATGCGAAAAAGCCAATTTTAAGCAATAAAGTTGGAGGTTATTCTGGACCAGGGATTAAGCCAATCGCCCTGAGAGCTGTTTATGATTTGGCAAAAGCTCTGGATATTGACATCATTGGAATTGGAGGGATAACAACATGGCAAGATGCAGTTGAATTCTTAATGGCAGGTGCAAAGGCTCTGCAGATTGGAACTGCAGTCTCGTTGAGAGGATTTAAAGTTTTTAAAGAAATCAACGAAGGAATAGAGAGATTTTTAAATGAGGAGGGATTTAATAGCATAGAAGAGATAATTGGAATAGCTTTGGAGGAGCAAAAATGAAAAGAGCAGTTGTCTTATTTAGCGGTGGCTTAGATTCAACAGCTTGCCTATATTGGGCAAAGAAAAATTATGATGAAGCTATCATGCTCACGATGAATTATGGCAGCAACGAGGAGAAAGCAACAAACAAGGTAGCGGAGTTCTTCTCAAAAGAGCTGAACATTCCACTTAAAATTATCAAACTTGACTTCTTAGAAGAGTTTTCCAAGCTTAGAGGAACTGCACTGGTTGGAGGAGAAACACCAAAGGTCACAGCAAAGGATTTAGAAAACATGGGAAAAGCTCAAGAAACAGCTAAAAGCGTTTGGGTTCCAGCGAGAAATGTGGTGTTAATCTCTGTGGCGGCATCACTTTTGGATGCACTTGGTGGAGGAGACATTATAGTGGGCTTCAACGCAGAGGAAGGAGCAACTTTCCCAGACAACACACCAGAATTCGTTGAAAAGATGAACGAAATGCTAAAGTATGGAACACTTAGTGATGTCAAAGTCGTTGCACCTCTGATAAATCTTGATAAAAAAGGTATTGCAAAGCTTTTGAAAGAGCTGAATGCAAAGTATGAGTACTCAAACTCATGTTACATGCCAAAAGGGTTTACAGAAGATGGGAAGCCAATCCACTGTGGGGAATGTGAGAGCTGTGTAAGGAGGCATCACGGACTAATCGCGGGAATTGGAGAGGACAAGACAGTTTATGCCGTTGAGCCTAAGATTTGAACACCCTCTTCTGCTCTTTTGATACTTACTGGAACTTAGAAAGGTTAACAAAACTATTTACAAATGCAAGTATTTACTTGCATAGTTCAAAGCATACAAATCAGTTTACAAAAAAGCCATGATAAGGCTTTATTTTGCGATATTTCAAATATTTTAACCTTTTGTTAAAAACTAAGCTGTGAAAAAGAGTTTTATACAAAAAATCCGAGGATAATGTGAAGTTCATGACTTGACAAATGAGAGGTGAGAATGATGGAGGAGAATGTGAAGCTTACATCAAAACAAATTGAGCTTTTAAGAAAGCTATATAATGAAGGAAAACCTGTTGAGGTTTATACTGTTGAAAAAAGCCAAGAAGAACTTGCAAGAGAACTCAAAGTTACGAGACAGGCATTGAGCTTTCATCTGAAGACCTTAAAAGAGATCGGATATATAAGAACAGGAAGAGGATTCATAGATTTGACCAGAAAAGCAGTCAAGCTTCTTGAGAATGGCAAAAGCAACAAAGCTTTTATCTTTGTAAAAATAGATCCAACAAAAAGAAAAGAAGTCTATGAGGAGATAAAGGAACTCAACGGAATAAGGGCATATAGGGTTACCGGAAACATAGACATAGTGATTGAAGTTGACAGGACAAGATTTGAAGAAATTCTCGACAAGGTATCCTCGATTGATGGAGTCAGAGAGACAATAACCCACCTTATAATTGAACCAATTGCCTAAAGCTCAACCTCTTTTTTAATTATTTCCTCTGGCCTTATGACGCTTATTGCAGTTTTGTTTCCTAAGACCTCAATCCACACATACCAGTTGGGATTGTCCAAGTTTACCACGGCATTCAAGTTCTCCTTGATCTTTGCACCAAGCTCAATCTCTATTTCCTTGCTTGAGCGTATCCAGTTACCTCTTCTCTTACAACGAACGGCAAAGCTTTCTCCCTCTTTAATCCTGGCTTTTGAAAGTTTAAATCCTTCTTCGATTATATCTTCTTTTTTGCTTCTGACAAACTTCTCAAGGGGAACAATCTTAAAAATTGCAGTTGTTTCAAAGTCCTTTAGAATTCTTAAGGCTTCCTCTTTTTTCAAGTTAGTCTTAACGATTAAAACCCCTCTCCATCTTGTCCTCCTTATTTTGACATCACCTAATGCCCATTCCAACTCAAGAGAGGCATCTCCTTCCCTGCCCGAAGGCACAGTGACGAGTAACGTTGTCATTTTTCCACCCCCTATGAACAAGCTTTTATATCTCTATGATTTAAAACTTAAACTTGGTGGGTAAAATGGAAAAGTCAAGTACACTTAAAGTTTATCCCTCTCCTTCCTATGAGGTCTATGGTCTGTCAAGAAATCCATTTGGAGAACTGGCAAGTGAAGGCATCGAGGACATAGAAAGCATTCATGTTTATCAAGAGGTCGATATGAAGCTATCAATGGTAATCTCTGAAGTAATCGGCAACAAAAGTTCAATTGCATTTTCTATTGTTGGGCCTTTAGGAATGGGAAAAACTCAGAGGTTGAAAAGTATCGCTAAGGCAATAAGTGAACGAGGAGGAAAGGCAATCTACGTCAAGGTGGACACCAATGATATTTTAAAGGTTACCCGCGATCTTTTTAATTCAATGAAGCCACCAAAAAGCAGAACAAACATATTCTTAGAAAATTTGAGCAGAAAGCTTGGTTTTATTAATCGCTTAGAAAAGATGTTATCCTCAACACAGGAGTATAAATCGAGGGATATAGCGGAAATGCTGACAAAGGAGCTCAGCAAATATTCATATTCTGCCCTCCTTCTTGATGAGCTTGAGAATATGCAGAGTGCAAGGGAACAGGAAAAAATCCAGTTTTTTGAAATGCTGAGGCATTTCATAAGCAGCATGCCTCCTGGATGCATAGTCGCTTTTGCGTGCATTCCAGAGGCATACGAGGAATATACAGAAATTTTCCCAGCATTTTTCATGAGATTACATTACGAATTCAAGCTCAGACCTATGAGTCTTGAGGAGACATTCGAGCTTGTCAAAAAGAGGCTAAATAAAGTCAGGATCAGAGACACGGATGATCCCATTTATCCATTTACCGAAGAGGCAATAAAACTCATTCACGAACTTGGAAAAGGCAATCCAAGACAAATTTTAAGGCTGTTGCATTACGTGCTGAGCGAAGCCAGCAAACACAAATTTGATCCTATTGACGATTATGTTGTTACAACAATTCTTGAAGAGCCAAAGAACTTAGAAGAGTACCTAACAAGGATTCCAAAAGATTACAGAGATTTAGTTGAAGCAATAGTTTACAAGTTTAATGGAGGACCAGTAAGCTACATTCAGATTGCAAAAGAAGTCAAAAAGCCAGGTATTCAGATTTATGAACAGCTTGAAGAGCTTATAAGGTTAGGATTTCTGATTGGGGATCCAAAAGGTAACTATAAAGTCCCAGACTATGTTAGAAGATTCCTTGAGCAGGAGAAGAAAGGGGAGGAAAGTGAATGAACTATGACGAGCATGTACTTGGGGGGATTATCACATATCCCCTCACTATTTTAATTGCATCTATCCTCAGGGCATACTTAAATGTGCCCTTCCAGCTTAGTTTCATGGCAATGGCGCTTGGTTATGCATTCTATGTCTTAGGAAGCGACTTGCCGGACATGGATCATCCAGATGCTCTTATTCACAGGGGAACAAAGCCAATTGTGGCAGTTGCAATTGGAATTTCAGCTTTTCTGAACTTCAGCAAAATTTCTATAGTTAAGTATGAATGGGCAAATCTAACGATAGCATGGGGAATTGCTGTGCTTTTTGCGTTTGCTTCTTGGCATATTTTCTCAGCTGCAATGCCAAAACATAGAGGTATAATACACTCAGTAAGTTTTGCTATCATATATGGCTTACTAAGCCTTGCAATAACTGTTTATGGTTTAGGATTGAAGCTTGGAGAAGGGCTTTTTGTGGGATTTGCAGCATTTATGGGGTATTTGCTTCATTTAGTCCTGGATAAACATGTTAAACTAATTTAGGATAGATTACACAAATTTGTCCAATAATGCTTTTAAATTGTTCAATTTGACATAGTGTTGGGGTGAGGAAAAAATGTTCAGTTTAACAGGGTTTTCAAAAGGAAAGGAGGAAAAAACAACTTGGGATGTTGTAATCATTGGTGCAGGACCTGCTGGATATACAGCAGCGATTTATGCAGCGAGATTTGGACTTGAAACAATAATCATAAGCAAAGATCTTGGAGGCAATATGGCACTGACAGATCTTATTGAAAATTACCCAGGATTTCCAGAGGGAATAAGGGGCTCAGAGCTCAATAGAAGGATGTACGATCAGGTAAGGAAGTACAACGTTGATATAATCTTTGATGAGGTCGAGAGGATTGATAAGGGAGAGTGCCCATACTATGAGGGCAAGTGTTACTGGATGGTTTACACTAAGAATGGCCGAGTTTACAAGACAAAAACTGTTATTATAGCCGTTGGAGCAGAGCCAAGAAAACTCAATGTTCCTGGGGAAAAAGAGCTTACGGGAAGGGGCATAAGCTACTGTGCAACATGTGATGGGCCTCTCTTTGTCGGAAAAGAAGTGATAGTCGTCGGTGGAGGAAATACCGCACTTCAAGAAGCGTTATATCTCCACAGTATTGGTGTCAAGGTTACACTGGTTCATCGGAGAGATGAGTTCAGAGCCGATAAGATTCTCCAAGACCGTTTCAAGGAAACAGGAATTCCAGCAATTTTAAACACCGTTGTAATTGAAATAAAAGGGAAGGAGAAAGTTGAATCTGTTGTGCTTAAGAATGTAAAGACTGGAGAAGTCTTTGAAAAGAAAGTAGATGGAGTGTTCATATTTATCGGCTATGAGCCAAAGACAGATTTTGTTAAGCATCTCAGCATCACGGATGAGTGGGGTTACATTCCAGTGGACATGCACATGAGAACAAAAGCCCCGGGAATATTTGCCGCGGGAGATATAACAAATGTTTTCAAACAGATTGCTGTAGCAGTAGGTCAAGGTGCAATTGCAGCAAACTCTGCAAAGGAATTCATTGAAAGCTGGATAGAAAAGAATGGTGTCTAACTTCAACTTTTTCTACTTTTTCCCGAAACTTTTTCGAACAAAGCTGTTCACTAATGAGCATAAAATTATATAGCATAACTACAACTCTTCTTTGGTGAGCCAAAATGGTGAAGAGACCTGTTGTTAAAGAACTACCTGGACCAAAGGCAAAAGAGGTTATTGAGAGAAACTTTGAACTTCTGGCAGTTACAACCCAAGACCCAGATGCCTTGCCAATTGTTATCAAGAGAGGAGAGGGAATAATGGTTTACGACGTTGATGGCAACGCTTTCTATGACTTTGGAAGCGGTGTTGGTGTTCTTAACGTTGGACATGTCCACCCAAGGGTTGTCGAAGCTATAAAGAGACAAGCCGAGAAGTTCACTCACTTCGCATTAAACGACTTCTTCTATGAAAACGCTGTAATCTTGGCTCAAAAGCTTGCTGAGATTTCCCCAGGAGAGTTCCCAAAGAAAGTGGTCTATCAGAACAGCGGAGCTGAAGCTAACGAGGCTATGATGAAGCTCGTCAAGTACGGAACAGGAAGAAAGAGATTCATTGCATTCTACCATGCATTCCACGGAAGAACACAGGCTGTCCTCAGCTTGACGGCAAGCAAGTGGGTTCAGCAAGAGAGATTCTTCCCAACAATGCCCGGCGTTGAGCACGTTCCATATCCAAACCCGTACAGAAACCCGTGGCACATTGACGGTTATGCCGATCCAAAGGAGCTCGTGAACAGAGTCATTGAGTTCATTGAAGAGTACGTCTTCAGGCATGTTCCACCAGAGGAAGTTGGAGCAATTGTCTTTGAGCCAATACAGGGTGAAGGAGGCTACGTAGTTCCACCAAAGGAGTTCTTCAAGGAACTCAAGAAACTTGCAGACAAGTACGGCATACTGTTGGCGGATGACGAAGTTCAGATGGGTGTTGGAAGGACTGGAAAGTTCTGGGCAATTGAGCACTTTGGCATCGCACCAGACACAATTCAGTTCGGTAAAGCTATTGGTGGAGGAATTCCATTAGCCGGTGTCGTGCACAGAGCTGACATAGCTTTTGACAAGCCAGGAAGACATGCATCAACATTCGGTGGAAACCCAGTGGCAATCGCTGCTGCTCTTGAAGTCGTTGAAATCGTCAAAGAGTTATTACCTCACGTCCAAGAGGTTGGTGACTACTTACACCAGAGACTTAAGGAGTTTGAGGAGAAATATGAAGTTATTGGCGATGCAAGAGGTCTTGGCTTAGCTCAAGCAGTAGAGTTCGTCAAAAACAAGGATACAAAGGAGAAGAACCCAGAGGTTAGAAACAAAGTCGTTAAGGAAGCTGCAAAGAGGGGACTAATCCTCCTTGGTTGTGGTGACAATTCACTGAGATTCATTCCACCATTGATTGTTACCAAAGAAGAAATCGATATCGCCATGGAGATTTTTGAAGAAGCTCTTAAAGTTGCTCTTAAGTGACTTTCTCTTCTTTTTTCAAAATCCTTGTAGAACATAAAAATCTTTATAAATATCAATTTCAAGTTTTAACTTGAAATTATCAATAAAGTGGAGGGGTGAAATATGCAGTTTGAAGCTATTGGAGCATACGCCAAACCTATCCTTGCACTTGCTGTTTTAATATATTTCGCTTATATTTTTGTAATTAAAAAAGAAGAGTTCAAAAAAGCCCAAGTTGTCGCAATTTCCGCTGTCATGACCGCTTTAGTCACAGTTGCAACAATTGTAATTCAAGTCCCGACACCACCAACAAGGGGATACATTAACCTTGGAGACACAATGGTCATGCTAAGCGGTGTGCTGTTTGGCCCTCTTGTGGGAGCATTCGCCGGAGGGTTTGGTTCGGCTTTGGCAGATGCGATTACAGGTTATGCCCACTGGGCACCATTCACGTTGGTAATAAAGGGACTTGAAGGCTTGGTTGTCGGATACATAACATACAAAAGAGAAGATTTTACTGGGATACTCATAGGGACCATAATTGGCGGGTTCATCATGGTCTTTGGATACTTTCTTGTTGAAGTATTCTTCTATGGTTATCCAAGTGCACTCGTTGAAGTTCCAGGAAATACACTTCAAGCTGTCAGTGGAATAATTGTGGGTGGAGGATTGGGGTATATAATAAAAAGAGGATACCCAGATATCATGAATTTGATCCAAACCTAAACTTTCGCAGTCCTCCCCCATTTTTCTTTAAGAAGGAGTTCATGGATTTTTGATGCTTCACTCTTTTATTCCTTCCACAATTTTTACTCCACTTGATGTGCCGATTCTGTTTGCCCCAGCTTTTATCATTTCTAAAGCCTGCTCATATGTTCTGATTCCTCCAGCAGCTTTAACTCCAAGCTTGTCCCCAACAACCTTTCTCATCAGTTTAACATCCTTCACCGTGGCTCCTCCCCTTCCAAAGCCTGTTGAAGTCTTTACAAAGTCAGCCCCCGCTTCCATTGCCAGCTTACAAGCCATTTCTTTCTCCTCATCTGTTAGATAGCACGTCTCAATGATTACCTTCACTATAGCTCCTTTTTCGTGAGCAACTCTAACAACCTCTTCTATGTCCCTCTTGACGTAATCATAATCTCGATCTTTCAATGCCCCAATGTTTATGACCATATCAAGCTCATCAGCACCGTCTTCGAGAGCTTTTTTTGCTTCAAAAACCTTGACCTCTGTGGATGTTGCACCTAATGGGAAGCCGATAACAGATGCAACTTTTACATTAGTGTCTTTCAATTGTTCCTTTGCTAGCTTTACGCGATAGGGATTTACACATACAGCATAAAAGCC
>CAZTOS010000018.1:0-33059 GCA_964615185.1 uncultured Thermococci archaeon | reverse complement strand
CCAAGTAAACCTTCGGTTTGACCAAAAATAGCACCAACAACATCAGGTCTTTCAACAACACCGTTTGCTTCAAATTCAGCGTAGATCACATATTTAGTCGTTCCAAAATCATCTTTTGCTGACATGTTCCCACCTACCCTCTTTTTTTCAAACTTTTGCTTTTCCGACAAAATATGTTGAAGTACTGTCCTCTTTCTCTTCAAGGAAATCCCCTCCTTAAGGGGGTCAGAAACGGAGAGTGATTTTAGTATAGAGCCCATACAGATCTTCAATGCCCTTAATGTCCTTTTTTGCAATCATTTTGAGCTCCCTTCTCGTCTCTGTATCTACCCTGCACTTATAGCCCTCCAAATATTGAGTCAGCTTTTTTGCCAACTCTTCACCTTTTCTGTCCAAATCAGTTAATATCATGACCTCATGATACTGTGAAGCAATTAAAGCCACTTCTGAGAGTGGTAATCGTGAGAGCCTTATTACCTCCGCTCTGACCCCCAATTTCCTTAAAGCCACCTCGTCTCGCAAACCTTCCACAATGATAGCACCATCAAACTCTCGCAATTTATCTATCAGCAGTTCGAATCTTTTATAGTTTTCGGCATACATTTTGCCGTCGTGTTGATGAGAAGTTTATGAGGTTATAAATTTTTGGGAAGAGAATTGACATAAATATGATAATTTTACTCAGCAAACCTCCTCAATATCTCCAACGTAACTCATAGGTTCTTCATAAAACTCCTCAATCAATCTTTGCAATTTTTTGGAAAGCTGCATCTGAATGCCCCATGCTCCTTCAATGTAGCCTTTAGCGGCCATCCTGCCCAAAAATTTTTTCATCTCCTCGCTTAATGGTGAAGGCTTACACTTAGCCCAAGGAGTTCCTGGTAGGGGCATGAAATAGTGCGCTCTAACTTTTCCACCCTTACGCATAATCCACTTCATTAGTTCAATGCTTTTTCTTTGGCTCTCTTCGCTTTCATTTGGCAAGCCGACAATGAAATCGACAACCGGCTCAATACCGTATTCAACCATATATTCAACGGCTTCCTTCACATGGCAAACTGTATGTAAACGGTGCATAGCCTTAAGCATGGCATCATCTCCGCTCTGTGCTCCAATGGCGAGTCTCCTGTTATCTGCATATTTGATGAGAAGCTCAAGAGTCTCGGGTTTTACAAATTCTGGTCTCACTTCACTCGGAAACGTTCCGTAAAACAAGCGCCGCCCTTCTTTTCTTAACGGTTGTAAAGCTTTTAGGAGGGCTTCAAGTTTATCAAGTTTTAAAATTGCTCCTGGACTTCCGTAGGCAAAGGCGTTTGGAGTGATGTAACGCATATCCTTCATTCTTCTTGAATACTTCACAATCTGATCTATCGGCCTGTGCCTCATGCGAAAACCTTTGACGTAAGGTGTCTGGCAGTAGTAGCAACCAAAAGGACAGCCTCTTGTTATCTCAATGGGTGCAATTAAAAGAGAACTCTCTGCAAAAGGAGGAAATTTAGCAAAGTCATCAACTTTAGCAAAGCCCGTAAACACAAATTCTCTATTCAAATAGAACGCCAGACCGCGAATAGACAATAGCTCCTTTGTAATTTTAAATTTGGTTCGTTTTAGGGTTGTCAGAAGCTGATAGATAACCTCTTCCCCCTCTCCAATTACAGCAATATCAAAGCCCAAAACATTCAAAGTGTGCTTTGGCATTGCAGTGGCATGATAACCACCAGCAACTAAGAGAGGATTAAATTTCTCTCTTAGGATTTTAACCTCTTTCTCAACTTCCCAGATTTCCTCAGTGAAGAATGAGTATAGAACAACTTTAGGTTTGACTTTAAGGATCTCATTAAAGTCCTTGGTTATTAAAAGCTCACTAATATCAAATCCTTGAGCCTCCAATGCGCCAAGAAGATGAACAAACGCATTATGATTCCTTTTTGTCATACGAACTGCTATTTCATGCATGGTATAAACTTTCAGAATAAGCTTTTAAAAATTGCTCAAAATCAAAATAGAAAAGCCGAGAAGCAAACCAGACAATAACATCAAGCCTTAATAGCGAGCTTAATGTCCTCGGCCTTGACTGTCTTTCTGCCAGCGTGTCTGGCAAACTCAACAGCCTTCTTTGAAAGCTCAATTGCGTACTCCTCAAGGTACTCGGCGAGAACCTTGGCCGCTTCCTCACTAACTCTCTCAGCACCAGCCTTCCTAATCAGTCTGTCAATTGGGGCAATTGGCAACTCAGCCATTTACAACACCTCCTTAAAGGGTTCTTCAATATTTTTTTTGCATTTAAAGATATATAAACCTTTCGGTGAATAAAGCAATCTCATGGCTTTTAATCAGCTGTACGCTAATATATCACATGTAAATCCTCAACTGAAAATTTTTAGATATGCTGGGTTTGATATACCCCGATATATAGACAATCAGCGAAATATAAGGCACCACCTGGGTAGTGGCTTCTATTCAGATACGGAGATATGTATGGGGACATCTGATGTAGCTCATATCAATCCGAAAGACTCATGAGAACTATTGACATTACAAAGCACGAGATTAAATTTGAATAGGGAGTGCTAAAACAAGTGTAATCAAGGCATGTAAACACTGTTCAAGGAAAACCACCTAATTTAAAAATTACAACTAAGTTGGCGGGCCCGGCGGGATTCGAACCCGCGACCTTCGGCTCCGAAGGCCGGCGCCCTATCCCCTAGGCCACGGGCCCCCAGAAAGATTTTAATTTGCGCTTTACATAAAGCTTACGGTGATTAAATGATACTGCCAGACCATAAAATTGTGAAGGAAATTTTAATCGAACCATTCAGTGAAAAATCCCTTCAGCCTGCAGGATATGATCTGAGAGTTGGCAAGGAAGCCATGGTCAACGAAAAGCTCATTGATGTTAAGAGAGAAGGGAAAGTGGTTATCCCACCTAAAGGATATGCCCTAATTCTGACCCTTGAGAGGATTAAGCTACCAGATGATGTTATGGGTGAGATGAGGCTGAGAAGCTCATTAGCACGAGAAGGCCTCATTGGAAGCTTTGCGTGGGTAGATCCAGGTTGGGATGGCAATTTGACTCTGGGAATTTTTAACGGCTCAAACGAAGAAATTGAACTTGAATACGGCGAGAGATTTGTCCAAATAGTATTTCATCGCTTGGAAGAACCAGCATCAAAGCCATATAGGGGGAACTACCAAGGAAGCCAGCATTTAGCTTTATCAAAGAGAAGGAAGAAATTTTAATTCCTTAGTTTCCTTATAGTCAGTGTACAGGAGAGAGTACAGCAATAAATCCCGGGACAACAATGATTGTATTTAACGCTCCTCCAATTACTGGAATTAAAGAGCTAACTGCAGATGAGACAAGAGAGTAAAGAAGCCCAAGAATCAGACTCTTTTTGAAGGTACGTTTATAGAGTACAAAGGCATCAACTACTCCAAAAGTTTTCTCGACTATCACCGGTGATAGGAGAAAAATCAGAGGGGAAACCAAAATGGCAACCAAAAAGCTGTAGAGGAGAACAAACCATAGAGAGCGTACAACCACAATAGGAGCAAAGAAAGCAAAGATAATTGCTAATAATACGGTATAATTCACGAAGGTTATCGGCAAACGTTTTATCCCGTATCTCATAGCATCCGATACGTCCCGCTTCTTTACAACGAAATATGCAACTACTTCAACCCCCCCACAACATGAATACAACAATCACTGTAACTGTGAAAGCTGAAATCATCAAAAACTGTCTCCAAGTTAGCTGAGAAATTTCTGAAATCATAGAAAAAGCAAAAATCCTCCCCCTGAAAAGGTTTTCAAGAAGATATACCCCATAAAAAATACTAACAACGAGAGGCACAGTAAAGGGAATTAGAATCTTGGGATTTGTTATTATTAAATTAAATCCCTCCGAAAGATATTCATCAATATCTTTCTCCTCCGTTTTTCGAATATCAGGAGGCAATATCTCATTCACAATATGTCACCATTAAAAGAATGAGGTCTCAGAAAGATAAGTTTTGTGCCTAAGAGAAAATTTGAAATGAAGGAATGGAATGAGAGAAAAAGAGAGATTTCAGCCGAAGAGGGCTCCAAGTCCTGCGAGAGCCTCTTCCTCACTTACTTCCTCCTCTTCCTCTTCTTCCTCCTCTTCCTGAGCTGGTGCTTCCTCAGCTGGGGCTGGAGCAGCAGCTGGAGCAGCGGCAACTGCAACTGGCATTGCAGCCTTCTCGATGACCTCATCGATGTTAACTCCCTCAAGTGCAGCAACCAATGCCTTGATTCTTGCCTCATCCGGAGTGGCTCCAGCGGCCTCTAACACAGCCTTAAGGTTCTCCTCAGTTATTTCCTTTCCAGCGGCGTGTAACAATAAAGCAGCATATACATACTCCATCTCCTTACACCTCCAAATTAGCTTTAGTTTTCAATTATTAGATGCGCGTCAACCAAACAATGCCCCCAACCCAGCGAGGGCTTCTTCCTCAGATGCTTCCTCCTCTTCTTCCTCCTCAACCTCTTCAACTTTCTCCTCTTCTGGCTGAGGTTGAGCGGCAACTGCTAATTGAGCTTGTTGATTTAAAAGCTCTTTGGTCTTCTCATCAAGCAACTCCTCTGGCAACTGCTGTGCTATGAGCAGAGCAACCCTGAACGCCTTGCCAAATATGTCTCCAGCAGTTTCTTTTGTGATATATCCAGCCTCCACAGCAACGCTCTTTGCGTTGAGGAATGCTTTCTGGATGATTGCCTCGATTGTCTGGGCTGTTGGATATGCTATGTTGACTGACAGGTTGAATGCATGCATGTAAGCCTGTTGGAGCATGTTTATGTATTCTTCCTCATCAATTGCAAGAACTTCTGGTGTGTAAATGATTCCATCCTCGTAAGCTGCCAACAGGTTAAGTCCGACTTCAAGAGGCTCAATGCCAAGTTTGTTAAGGATGTTTGCCAATTGTGGGGTAATAATCTCTCCAGCCTTTAAAACAACCGTGTCCTTTTGGATCGTGACTTTACCTCTCTCAATCCTGGCTGGAATTCCTAAAGCCTGCATCTCACCGACAACTGGACCTGGTGATAGTGGAGTTGGACCAGCTGGAACAACAACATCTCTCGGAACTGGGACGCCGGGCTTGGCAGGAGCTGGAGTCTTGCTCTCTTCAAGGAGCTTGTAGAGCTTGAATGGGTTCATTTCAGTTGCGAGGATTGCAGCTCCACCCTGAATGTAGTCAACTAACTTCTCCAGCTCCGGTTTTCCGAGCTCTTTTGCTGCCTTCTTGATTGCAAGTTCTATGAGTGTGTTTCTTGAGACTCTAAGCAATGCTTTTCCTCTGAGCTTTTCTCTCATCTTTGAGAGGGGATAAGCTGGCACTCCAGCAACGTCAACCAACGCTACCACTGGGTGGCTTTTGATAATCTCAGCGAGTCTTTCCACTTCCTTCTTCTTCCATTCAGCGACATGAGCCATTATCTCACCTCCACCTTTACAGCTGGACCCATTGTTGTCTTAACGTACACTGACTTGACTTGGTTCTCTCCTCTCTCAAGCTTACCAATGATTGCATTGAGAACTGTTTCTATATTCTCTGCAATCTTTTTATCCTCCATGGTCTCTGTTCCTACCGGAGCGTGGACGACTGGATTGTTTTTAAGCTGTATTCTTACTGTCTTCTTGAGCTTGTTGACAATTGGCTCTAAGTTTGTCATTGTTGGTGGAACAACCACTGGCATCTTGTTTCTTGGACCTAAGTACCTACCCAAGTATCTACCAATCTTTGGCATCAGTGGTGCTGCGGCAATGAAGAAGTCATACTTCTTAGCCAACTTTCTCGCTTCCCTTGGGCTCTTAGCTATTTCCTCAAGCTGCTCACCACTAATAACATCAAGCCCGAGCTTTTTAGCCGCCTCAGCAACGGCACCATCAGCGATGACCGCGATTTTGGGCTCCTTCCCCCGACCGTGCGGCAGAACAACCTCAAGCTTAAACCTGTTTTCAGGCTTTCTAAGGTCTATATCCTTGAGGTTTACTGCCACTTCGACGGTCTGTGTGAAGTTACGCGGCTTAGCCCGGGCCTTTGCCTCCTTCACCGCTTCCACGATTTTTTGCCTGTCAAAGGCCATTTTTCTGACCTCCAATCTTTTTTATTTAAGCTAAATTGAAAAATCAAAATTTCGTAAAAAGAGGAGCTTTTAAACTTTTCCCTAAATCAGCTCTCCTCAGCCTTTGCAAATATCTCGTCGTAAACTCCTTCATCAATTTCTTTCTGCACAACCCTTGGGTCTTTGCCTTCAACTGTAACCCCCATGCTTAAAGCTGTTCCAATGACTTCCTTTGCGGCTGCTTTAAGGCCAGCAGCAAGCATTTGGTGCTTTTTAGCCTTTGCTATCTTTATGACTTGCTCCATTGTTAAGTTACCAACAATGTTTCTTACTGGTTCGCTTGAACCCTTTTCAAGCCCAAGCTCCTTCTTGATGAGCTGGCTAACTGGCGGTGTACCTACTTCAATCTCAAACTGCTTTGTTGCTGGGTCAACGATAATCTTCACTGGCACCTGCATTCCCGCAAAATCCTTTGTTGCTTCGTTTATTTTGTCAACAACAAGCTTAACGTTTAATCCAAGTGGACCAATAGCTGGACCAAGTGGAGGACCGGGAGTAGCTTTACCACCCTCAACTAAAACCTCAACAACTTGCTTTGGCATTCTCTTCACCCCTCTACTCCTTTGACCGTTTGCTTATAAGTCTAACGTATTCCCCTCTAACTGTAACGGGGATTGGAACTATTGCTCCGATGAGTTCAACGACAATTTCATCTTTTGCCTCATCAACTCTAACGACCTTGGCCTTTTCGCCTTTAAATGGACCGGCAATGAGTTCAACTATGTCTCCAGGCTCAAAGCCACTGACAGCTGGCTTCTCCTCAAGGAAGTGCTCAATCTCACTGAATGAAATCTCCCCTGGAAGGGTTCCTCTTGCATGTCTTATTCCTCTTATGGCTTCATCAACTGCACTCTTGCTTGGTGCTTCAATAAAAATGTATCCCTTAACTTTGGAAGGAGTTAATATAGCATAAATTGGCAAGTTATATGTCCTTGCCTTACTGTACACTAACCGTGCTGTCGTTTCTTCCTGTCCTACTGTAACCCTTACTGCGAAGATTTTGCTGTCACTCATCTTTATCACCAAGAGGTCATTGACCTGTTATTAAGATGCCTATAATACGAATAATCATGCCTATTAAACCAATAAGGAGTATTCCAAGGCCAGTAATCTTTGCGGCCATTTTATACTCTTTGCCGCTTGGTTTTTTTGTAACCAGCAAAACCCTCTTGGACTCTGATAAGAAGTTTTTAAGTTTTTCCATGTATCCCCCTGCTGGCACATCTAACACCTCAATGGCTTTTTAAATCTTTGCTAATCTTAGGTATGGGTTTGGGTTTTAAAAGTTTGGGGTAAAAAAGAGGTGATCAAAGTTCCTCTAAATCAAGATGGATTATCTTTTTCTCACCTTCTTCCGGGAGATACGTCGTTTCCTCTTCAACAACTGCATATGGAGAACTTACACCAGTAACTACGACCATGACCCTGATTGTCTTACCGAGTTCCTCATCAAGCTGGATTCCCCAGATTACCTGAGCTTCTGGGTCAAGCTTACTTGTAACAAGCTCAATTACCTGCTGTGCTTCCTCAAGCTTCACATCACTTCCAGCAATGCTTATTAATGCTCCCTTAGCACCACTGATGTCAACATCAAGCAATGGACTGTTTAAAGCTTGGGTTGCAGCTTCAAGTGCTCTCTTTTCACTATCGCTCTCACCGATGCCTATCATAGCAACACCGCCGTCTTTCATGACGGCTCTAACATCAGCAAAATCGAGGTTAACTAAGCCAGGCTTCGTTATCAGTTCCGTAATTCCCTTAACTGCCTGAACAAGTATCTCATCAGCAACTTTGAATGCCAAGTGAATTGGCAAGTTTGGAGCAACTTCCATGAGCTTGTCGTTTGGTATAACAATAACGGTATCACTGTTTTTCCTAAGTCTTTCAAGACCATATTCTGCATTTTTGATTCTCCTGATCCCTTCAACTGTGAATGGAAGTGTAACGACAGAAACCGTTAAGGCACCCATCTTCTTTGCCAGTTCAGCAACAATTGGAGCCGCACCCGTTCCAGTACCTCCACCCAGACCGCAGGTAATGAAAACCATGTCCGCCCCTTCAAGAGCATCTCTGATATCTTTCTCACTTTCTTTCGCTGCTTCTTCACCAATCTTTGGGTTATTCCCAGCACCTAATCCTCCTGTCAAATCCTTACCAATGAGTATCTTTTCATGAGCTCTAACCTTAAGCAAATCTTGAGCATCTGTGTTAACTGCAATAACTTTAGCACCCTGAATACCAACTTCCATCATCCTGTTAACTGTATTACAACCGGCACCACCGACGCCAACAACATAGATTTTTGCCTGTATTTGCTCAAGGATTCTCTTAAGCTCTTCATCAACATCGGTTTGAGGAACTTGCACTTCATTTACTTTTTCAGGTTCTTGAGATGTTCTTTCTATCGCATTTTCAATTAACTTTAGCATCTTTTCACCCTCCCAGGGAAACAATTTAACATCTGGTAAATTCTGTAGTTTAAAGCAATATATAAATTTTAGCTAAGATTGCACAGCTAATTCTTAAATTTGAAAGTGCAAGTCTTTAAAGGTTTTGTTTAGTTAATCTTTAATAAACTCCAATCCAAGCTCTTCAGCTAAACTTCTTGCTAACTGTCTTGTTTCACCCTTGCTACCTTTCCAATCCACGTATATTGCCTCAACTTTTTCTGCAGTTCTCTCAATAGCTTTTAGCAGCATTTCTCTGGATACAGGATGAGCATACTTTGCTGCTATATGAGAAAAAGCAAGTTCCGAGTTCAATGCAACTTTGGTCTGTTTTGGGGCGTAATGTCCACCACCAATTCCAATAGCAACTTTAAATTTTGTTTTTTGATAAGTGTTGATGACATACATTACTGTTTCCGCCAGAATTTCCCCCGCTCTCTCATTGACCCATTCTTCCTCACTTGAGCCAATTTCAATGAAAAGGGATGGAATATTAAGTTCACTTGGTCCATGATGTGTTGCTTCATAACAAACTGTCCACCCCAAATCATTCAACTCATTCATCTTTAACAATGCCAGTTTCATTGCACTTGGCCGAGCCATAGCCAAACTGTAATCCTTCCCCCCATACATTGATTTATTCCAATTTCCAGTAACATGAGTCGTCAAAGCTGGTAATTTCTGTTTGCTTGAATGTCTTGAAGCAAAAATAATTATCTCTGGTTTGATGCTCAGCTGTTTTTCAATTTCCTTGTCTAAATAGTCGTAATATATCATTTCTTGATTTGTTGTAAGGATCATCACATCTTTCAGCTGGTAGACTGGATTGCCATCAAAAGTATATCCACATTCCTTAAACTTGAATTTCTCGATTAGTTTTTCCTTTATGTTCATTGATGCCAAATCAATCTTGGTCGTCATTATGATCTTCATCTAAACATACCTCCAAAAGCCCAAAACATAGTAGATATTAATAAAAGTTGTTGTGACACCATACATCTTTCACATCATTCTCAGACTTTACATTTGTAAAGTTAATCTGGCTTATAACATAGATATTTTGAAATGTTCAGCAAAATTTTAGGAACAAACTTGCCAATATGTAAAATTTTTTCATTATATTAACAGATAAATTTGAAGTTTGTAATGTTTTACAAGCTTGTAAACGCAAAATATATAACACCACACATATTCACTAATATCTGTAAAATCGCTCCAATGATGGAATATGTGCAATGATGACCTGAGGGGCATCAACGCCCATATATGGGCATGAGGTGATGGATATGGAAAAACAAATGGAAAGTGCAATTTCCACATTTAATGTTGAAGAATCCCCTTGGGGTTTAAAGCAGGGAATTAACTATGAAGATTTTTTGAAAATTTTTGAACCTCTCCCTGAAATTAAAGAAATCCTGCTCACCAGCGAAACACTTGATGAGGCAAGAGACAAGCTCAGTAAATTTGCAGAAGATTTGTTGTGGAAGTACAAGGACGGTGAATTCAAGGTTGATGCTATTGATAGATGGCTCGCAATTGAAGTTATCAATGTATTCCTAAACATAATCTCCGAATATGGTGAAAAAGCCGCTGGATTCTCAACCCTTGAATACCTCTGGAAGGCTACAAAAGGTGATAAAAGGGTTCTAAGCATAATCACAGAAGGATTTGTGGAGGAGTTTAAGCATCTCTTCAAAGCTATGGCCGGAGTGAGTGGATATTCAAAAGGATGGCTTGGGCCAAAGCTTGAAGCTGCTGGAGCTAAGTTCGTTGATTTCAGCAAAATTAAAGGAAGAAAAGCTGCCCTCATGAGGTCTGAATACCTCGACAAGGTGTGGGAATACATCAAAGGATACCTCAAAAAGTATCCAAGCGGTCTTGACAAGCATATTATCGAAAAGAGAAAGAAGCAGAGAGAAAAACTTATGGAATACTGGGGTATAACCGAAGACGAGTGGTTCGACTATAGATGGCAGTTCTCCCACGTGCTAAAGAGGGAAAAAGGCCTTGAAACACTTAGAGAGCTAAATGAGCTTGGAATAGTAAAAGTTCCAGAAGAAGACCTAAAACAAGTAGAAATTGCTGTAAAATACAGCATACCTTGGGGTATAACTCCATACTATCTACACCTCTGGGACTTTGAGAACCCATATAAAGAAGACAGGCATGTAAGAAGACAAGTAATGCCACCTGCATGGTATGTTTCAAACATGCTCCAGCACAGGGAAGACCGGGAATATTACTTCGACTTCATGGGTGAGCACGACACATCACCACTTGACCTTATTACAAGAAGGTATGTTACGATAGCGATTCTCAAAGCTTACGATACATGCCCACAGATATGTGTCTACTGTCAGAGAAACTGGGAAGTTCTTGAGCCATTCATGGCAGGCGCATTCCCAGGATGGGACAAGATTGAAGCAGCAATAGAGTGGTTTGGGGAACATGAATCAATGCTTGACGTCCTAATTACCGGTGGAGATCCCTTAGCTCTAAGTGACAAGATAATCGATAAGATAATGAGTAAGCTTTCAGAACTTGATCATGTTGTTAACATCAGATGGGGCAGTAGAATACCTGTCACAGTTCCAATGAGAATCACTGACGAGTTAGCGGAAATTCTTGGAAGTTATATTGAGCCAGGAAGGAGAAACGTCCATGTTGTAACACATGTTGAGACCGCCTATGAAGTCACCCCTGAGATGGGGGATGCAGTGTATAAACTAAGGAGACAAGGGATTTACCTCTATAACCAGCTTGTTTACCAGAGAAATGTTAGCAGAAGGTTTGAAAACGTTGCACTAAGAATCGCATTGAAGAAAGTTGGTATCGATCCATACTACACGTTCTATCCAAAGGGCAAAATTGAGCAGAAAGACTATCTCGTGCCAATTGCAAGGGTTGTTCAGGAGAGAAAAGAGGAAGCAAGATTACTCCCCGGAATATTCAGAACAGACGAACCCATCTTCAATGTCCCAAGAATGGGTAAGAATCATCTGAGAGCATGGCAGGACAGAGAATTAGTTGGAATCAGACCAGATGGAAGCAGAATCTATCTTATGCATCCATGGGAGAAGGGTATCAGCGAAACCAAACTCTATACATATCCAGATGTACCAATCAAAGAGTACCTTGAGTACCTTGAGAGCATAGGAGAAGACCCCAATGACTACTGGACAATCTGGTATTACTACTGAAAAATTTTCGCCTCTCTACCCTTTCCTTCGTTTACTTGCATGTAAATCTTCCAAAAAAAACAAAAAATATATAATGTTTAAGTTTGTAAATATTTAAGATGTTGGGGACATAGTCCCCTCCTTACATGAGGTGAATAAAAATGAGAAAGTGGAAAGCCCTTGGTTTGGTTTTTGTTTTGGTATTGGCTTTGGTCGCTGCTGGATGTACTCAAAAAACAACCACAACCAGCACTGCAACTCCAACCAGCACCGGTATTGTACAGAAGAACGAAGAAGGAAAGTATGAAATTACCATTTATACCGGTTCTGGACCCGGTAGCGTCTATTTTGCCATCGGTTCCATGCTTGCAAAAGTTACAAACAAGAAGAGCAAGTTAATTGCAGCTAAAGCAGTTACAAGCGGTGCAAGTGTTGCTAACGCCAAGGCTATTGCAAAAGGTGAAGCCCAAGTAGCAATTATACAGAACGACGTAACCTGGTACGCCTGGGAAGGGAAGTATCAGTTTGAAGGCAAACCAATTAAAGTTCTTAGAGGTATTGGTACCCTTTATCCAGAGCCAATTCAAATTGTCGTAAGAGCTGACAGTGACATTAAGACCCTCCAAGACTTAGCTGGTAAGAAGGTTGTCGTTGGTGCCGCTGGAAGTGGATGTGCTGCAACAGCTGAGAGAGTTCTTAAGGCCGCTGGAGTCTGGGACAAAATCGAGCCAATTTATCAGACTTTCGAAGAGGCAGCACAGAGCTTAGTTCTCGGACAGGTTGATGCAGAGTTCACAGTTATTGCTTACCCAGCACCAGCAATTAATCAAATTGCAGTCAAAGTCCCAGTCAGATTAATTCCAGTTCCAGATGATGTTATAAAGAAACTCCATGACCAGGGATATCCATTCTATGTTAAAGTAATTATTCCAAAGGGAACATATAAAGGAATGACCGAAGATACACAAACAATAGCTGTTAAGTCCACCCTTGTTGTTCACAAAGACGTTCCGGATGAAGTCGTTTACGAGATTACCAAGATTCTCTATGAGAACATTGATGAACTGGCTAAAGCCCACCAGGTAGCAAAGCAGATTGACATAAACCACGCATTTGATGGTCTGATGATACCACTCCACCCAGGAGCAATCAAGTACTATGAAGACCATGGCATAACTGTTCCAGATAAGTTAAAGCCCAAGGAATGAAGGGGTGAAATTTTTTGAACAAATCTTTTCTTTTTTTCTTGCTTCTCATTGTATTGTTTTTTCCCGTATCTGCAATTAGAATAGGATTCAATGAAAATGTGTGTTATTATCCCCTTGGCTCAAATTCTACCCTTGAGATTGATTACACTCATAGCGTTTCATTAACTAAAGTTATAGACATATATCGAGTTTCAAAAGATGGCATTTATGCTTTTCAAGAAAAATGGCAGGAATTCCTTGCAGGGCAACCTACAAACTTCGATTATAGAGCAGGTAAATTCTATGTAAAGAACTTAAACACATTTCTTGGAAAATCATGGGAATATTGGTTCATTCCAATTAACAATGTCACCGTAAAAATTGATGAAAAAGTTGTGTTTGTTCAACCTAAAGAAGAAGGAATCATGAAAATTGAGGTTAAGAAAGCCCCCATTCTATTGATAATAAGCAGGAGGTGTTAGTTATGGGAGAAAACCTTGAAAAAATCGAAAAGAAGATAGTGATTGAAAAAACAAGAACGCTCTCCCCAAAACTGGAGAATATAGTAAAGGCAGCAGCAATACTCATTGGTATCTTTGAAATTCTATTTATATTCAACTTTACTTTTACGGTATATTCCCTCTTTGACAAATTGGGTATAAGAATTGGGATACTGAAGTTTGACTTCCAAGATCAGCAAGTGATGGCATTCGTCTTGGGTATGATATTCGTTATAGCATTCCTTAGATACCCAATAATGAAGAAGGACAAGTACCTCAAAAAAGTGCAGTTGATAGATTACATCCTAATACTCCTCGGATTAGCAGCCGCACTGTACAAGTTCTGGCGATGGCCAACTTACATGGTCTACTATGATGTTAACCAGACTGATGTTATATTTGGTTTCCTCGCCATAATCTTGGTCTTAGAAGCCACAAGAAGAGCAATAGGATGGATTCTGCCAACAATCGTCGCTGTGTTCATTTTATATGGTATAAGGGATGCAGGCTATAACTGGACCCGTATAGCCCAGTATCTTTACCTTGATCAAGGTATTTTCGGTATCCCATTTTACGTTATGACAATTTACGTCTTTGCGTTCGTGTTCTTTGGTGCATTCCTGCTGAAAATTGGAGTTAGCGACTATATTACAGAGTTCATGATATCCATCTTTGGACCAAGACCAGGTGGTCCAGCAAAGTCAGCAGTTATTTCAAGTGGTCTAATGGGAACAGTAAGTGGAAGTTCAGTTGCCAATGTTTTAACAACAGGAACCTTTACAATCCCGCTGATGAAAAAAGCTGGTTATCCACCGGAGATAGCCGGTGCTGTCGAGCCTGTGGCTTCAACAGGAGGACAGCTGATGCCACCAGTAATGGGAGCTGCTGCGTTCATTATGGCCCAGTTTCTTGGGATTCCATATAACAAGCTTATCATTGCAGCAGTGTTGCCAGCGTTGATTTACTATTCAGGTGTCTATTTATTCATTGACCTTGAAACCAAGCGCTTAGGTTTAAAGGGAATGCCAAGAGAGCAGTTTAAGCCCATTAGATACTTCCTAAGGAAGCTCTACATACTGCTACCAATTATTGTGATTACCGTTGCGTTGGTATGGGGTATTGCACCACACATTGCAGCAGTTTCCTCATTAGGTATTGCAATCTGGGTTGCATGGGTTTCAAAAGATGAAATTCCAGGACATGAACCACTTTATGTGGCAACAGTTCTCATTACGACCCTCTTAATGTTTACAGGTAAAGAAATTGCAAAACCTGTTGGAATTATTCTCCTAATTCTTGGATTGGCTTTAATTGCTATGGCATTTGCAACAGAAAAGGTGCAGTTCAATGAAAAGTTTTACATAAGCATTCTATTTATCTTCCTTGTGGCACTTGGAAAGCTCCTTTACATGAGGAAAGAGGAAATCCTCTTAATGAGCGGTATCTTTGGAATAATTTTCTCTTTGATAGTCGGCTACATATCCAAGACAGAAGGCGGTAAGGCAATGTATTCAGCAACTTACGAATCTATGATAAGCGCTGGTAAAACAAGCACAACGGTTATGCTCGCTGCAGCAAGTGCGGGTTTAATCCAAGGTGTCCTAACAATGACCGGACTGGTTACGTCCCTTGGATACAAGCTTGTTGACTTGGCTGGAGGACATCTGCTGTTGCTCTTAATGATGGCAATGATATTCAGCCTCATTCTTGGTATGGGTGTGCCGACAACTGCAAACTATGTCATTACATCATTAGTAGCAGCCCCAGCAGTCTTTAACGCTGTAGCAAGCAATCCAGTTTATTCTGCATCAGTTCCAGGTTATACAACACCAATAGCCCTTCTTGCTGCTCACTTCTTCGTGTTCTACTTTGGTATACTTGCAGACTTGACACCCCCAGTTGCGTTGGCAGCATATGCAGGTTCAGCATTGGCTGGAGGAGACTTCTGGAAGACAGCAACTAACTCGGTAAAATATGCTTTAGCTGGTTATATCGGACCATACATATATTTCACTCATCCAGAGATGTTCCTCATTACAGTTCAGCACTGGACTCCGGGAGTTGCACTTAGGATACTCTATTACTTCATAGCAACAATACTCATAATGTATCTCTTGGCAATGGCGATTATAGGTTATTACAAGAAACCATTAAGAAAGGAGATAAGAGTTATACTTGGTGCCTTAGCACTTGCTGGAGCAACATTACATCCAATCCCAGTAGCATTGGTTGTGATTTCAATTATTGGTATTATGATATATGCCAGAAAATCTTGACCTTTCTTTTTCTTAATATTTTGAGTGAAGCTTCTGAAGTTTTGTATGCTCTCTCATTGGCTATAGAGCATAGAGTTTTAAGTAATGTGAGGGTAATAAACTCTGGTGGTATCCCTGAGTCCCAGCATAAGTGGGGCAATAAAAGATCCAACATCACGTTATGAAATGAAGAGGAAAGACGCCGAGTTATGGGCAAAGGAATATCAACAAAATGTTGTTTCTGAGAACAGCGAATATGAACCGATTATTTCAAAGATAAAAGGGTTTCTGGCAAAAATATTTGAAAAATAAAACGTCAATATAACATGACCTCAAAGCCAAGCTCACTTAACAGATCTGCCAGCTCTTCGCTGTCCACATAGACCAAAAGATGATGATTTCCTAATGTGCCATCCACAAAGTCTTTAGCATCTTCAATCTTGAGCTTAAGCTGAGTTCTGCATCTCTGCTCGCTTCTTTCTCTTTCAGCTACCATAACACTGGTCACAACAGCTTTTCTTCCTCTTATCTTAAGGAGAGAAGCTTTTTTCTTGGGCAAATCCACCTCTACGCCAACTCCCATGCCACTCTCAAAGTGAGATCTTAGAATATAGCCCGCAATCAGAGGAGCCGTACAGTGGGCTAAGATTATGTAGTCATCGCCGTAGTCAGCTATGTTTCCCATGAAAGCAGGTTTATTGAAAAATCTTCTAATTATTGCCATCGCAAGGAGCGAGTTTAGCTCTCCTTCGCAAGCCGCTGGGATTCCCTCTGCGTTAAATAACGCTAATGCCAAGCATGGTGTTGCTTTAATCTTCCCAATTAAATCAAAGCAGCCTATTGTGAAGCCATCAAGTCTGTAATCTTCAACAATTCTCCTCAGTGCAACATAAATTCTGCCAGCCTTTACAAGGTCTTCCCTGTTGGGCTCTCTAATTTCTCTCGCTTTTGCAACAATGTTCTCAACAACTTTCCATCCTTCTGCCTCAGTTACAGATTCATAGTATTCATAAAACTTCTTCAAGCTTATATGGACATAAGGCAGCTCAAACTTCTCATTAATGAGCCATGGAGAGATTCTACCAATCAAACCGAGTCTCAAGTTTAGGAACTTATTGAGTACTTCCTTCATGTCCTCATGGCCAAGAAGGGCTGCTTTAAGCTCTTCATAACTTGTAACCAGTGTTGAAGGTATAAGCCTGTCCCTAAGGTATTCTCTAATCTCCACGGCAGCTGCTATTGAGTTGTTGAAAGGATCACCAAAGAGAATCACCGGCTTTCTGTAGATTGCAAACTCCTTCAGAGGATTCTCAGTTCCACCGGTTAATGGGTATAAAACAATTGCATCAACCTTATTGAAGTCTATTTCCTCCTTAAGGTCTTTGAACTCTTTTTTTGTCGAAATAAATGCCCCACCAACAACTTCAAACTCCTCAGAAAGTCTTGTTAAAAACTGCGACGCTTTTTTCTCAAACTTTTTTGGATCTGCGATTTCGCTAACCCCAAAGACAACTCCAACTTTCATTTTATCACCTAAGGATTTTAAACCAAAAAGAACTAAATAAACTTGTGGTTGCAATGATTCGCTTTGTCCTTGATACCAGCATTTTCGTCAATCCAGATGTCAGGGCAAAATTTGGCAAAACACCAACTGAAGCTATGAAGAAGTTTTTAGAATACGCTGAAAAGCTGTTTGGTAAGGTTGAGTTTTACATGTCTCCCGGAATTTATAGAGAGATTATGCACTTTGTTGAAGAGAGCGAAGTTTCTCCCGATGTTGAGCTTTACATAATAAAGAAGCCTCCAAATGTTCACGATATTAAAATCCCGGCTTTTGTAGTCTATGAGCTGATTGAGGACATTAGAAGGAGAATTGATAAAGGGTTGAGAGTTGCGGAGAAAGCTGTTAGGGAGAGCGTTCTCGATACAGATAACGTTAATAAGATAATCCAAAAGCTCCGCAGAAACTACCGAAAGGCTCTAAGAGAAGGAATAGTAGACAGCAAAGAGGATTTTGAGCTGATTTTGTTGGCTAAAGAGCTCGATGCAATAATAGTTTCAGCTGATGTTGGAATTTTAACATGGGCTGAAAAGATGGGGATTAAATGGGTGGATGCGGCCAAGTTCAAAGAAGTGTTGGATGAGCTTGTGGAGAAAGTTGGGAAGGGTTAGGCTTCTTAAAAGCAAGAACAAAAACATTATATTCCCCCATGTTTAAGAATAGTCTACCCAACAAAATCTCACATTCCAGTGATTTATCACTTTCGTCGCTTAATCCACAAAAGCGTGTCCATTCCAAAGCTCCCTAATCTCTTTTGTCGCATCGTCATAAACCCTCTTGAATGTAATCTTCCAGTAGCCATTGCCAAGTTCCTCAATGTCATCGATATGAATGTTGAGCCCCATCCTCTCGAAATGGGATACCATCTTATAAGCGGTCTCAATTCTCTTCACCCTAACCGTGAAAATCTCAGCAATCATCTCTCCAGCCGCAACGTCCCATATTGACTCCACAAATGGCTGGAGCAAAGCTTTTCCAAGAGCTTTTGCATACTCATCAAAGTCCTCTCCCCTCATGCGCTTCTCTGCAATATAAAATGCCAACCTCTTTATGCGTTGCATGAAGTAGCCGTGAGGCAGATCAAAGAAAACCCTTGAGCCAATCTTTATGTCGTTAACATTTGCATAGGGCGTTACATACTTCACGATTTTCTTCATGTCCGGGCTTTTCATGACTATGCCTTCTCGCCTTTCTCTGCTAAGTCCTTCAATCAACTCGTAAAGCTCATCAAGCTTCTCATAGCTGTAAATTCCAAAGACTTCAACGCTCTTAATTCCATACTCCTCAGCAAGCTTTATCCTTTCCTCAACTGGTAAACTTCTTCCAGTTCTCTTTTCTTGAATATCAAAGAGGAAAAACTGAATATCCTCCTTAACATATGGCGGACCTTCGACTAAATATGGACTCTCTGGACCTGCCATCTCTCCACATAGAATTAAATCAGGGAAATCCCTAAAGAACTGCTCGTTTATGAAGTCTTCAATCCTTTCAGTGGTGAATGGACAAACAAAACCACCTCTTGTTAAAGCTAAAATCTTCTCCCCAACTTTTACGACTCTAACATTGTAGCCATCAACTTTCTCCTCCACATAGAATGGCTTGCTTTTAAAAATTCGCTTTATCCCATTTCTCAAATGAACAATTCTCTTTATGTGAGGAAACCCAAGAACAATGTCAGATTCATTAAAAACAACCGTTCCTCTTCTCAAACCTTTGGCTGAGTCTTTAAACCGAAGATAGCGTAAACCCTCAAATTCATCCTCAATTATGCCACCTTTCATTTCTAAGATCTCTATTCTCTCTTTGTCAAGCCCAAGCTTGAGGAGAATATGTTTGAAGTGCGAGCTTACCATTTTCATCCCACAATAGAGTTAAGGATATGAGAGTATTTAGATTTTTGGCATATCAGTATTGGGGAAATTTCATCACCACTCATTGCCCTCATATTCATCATTCTTCAGCTTTTCAAGAATGCCTCCACTAAGTTCCTTGTCTCCTTCAAGGCATCGAGCGGAATCCCCTTAGGCAATCCTCCAATTTCCCCTTTTACATCTTTCAGCACTCCTTCTCCAGCACTGAGGAACATTCCTTCGCTGATAATTCCTCTGAAGTTCGCTGGTGGCAATAAAGCAACAGCCACCCTGTTCCCTTCTTTAACTGTCAAATCGTTTGTTATCACTGTTATTGCCCTATTCCCAATGTTCACGTTACAAACCAAAAGTCTGTCAGCATTTGGATGCTTTCCTACGCTCATGACCTCACCGACTTTTATATCCACGGCAATTACTGGGTCATTGATTTTTCCTAAAGCTAATCTCTTGTCCAAATTAAGTATTGTGTTGAGGAAAAATCTAACTTTAGCAACTGCTTCCTCCACTTTCTTTTTTTCGTTCTTGTCAGCCAAGCTTAAGAATTTGTGATGCCAGTCTTCTCCGCCTAATGCCTCAATTATCCCCTGAGCTTTCTCTTTAAGGGTCTTCATTTGTGGAGTATCAACAAGCTCCTTGGGGTCAAGGTATGAGTATCTCATGGCTTGTAATTCAGGAAGCATTTCTTTGGCTAACTTTATCGCCTTCTTCTTGTCCCATCTGCCTTTAAATTTGGCGTGCTCAACTGTTTTCAAGAATAGTTCAACAGCTTTTTCTGCAACGAGTAAACGATAATCCTTACTGGTGTCCCACATCTTCCTCACCTTTCAGAGCTTTTATAACTTTACTCTTAATGATTTCGTTTTGAATGCTCTCAGCTATTGAAAGGGCTTTCTCCTTTTTTCCAAAGCGAGCATATGTCAAAGCTATGCTCTCCAGGATTTTAGAAGCCTTTTCATTATCTCCAATAATTCTTGCTATTTTAAGTGCCTCATCCCAATGCCCTATTCTCATGAATTTCCAAACAAGCTTTTCCAATGCTCTGTCATTTGGCTTAAACTTCCCATCCTCTACCATTCTCAATGCTTCCAATAGGGTTTTTCTTGCCAATTCGTCCTTTTTATGTAAAAATAACCAGTGAGAAATCTCCAATAATGCCAAAGTTCTCTCTTTTGGTTCAAGATATTTTATTGACATAATGGCCTTATCAATATCTCCCTGCTCAAGAAATTCAGTTATGGCTAAGTTTTTCCGTTTAAGGACATCTTGAACAAATTTTATTTTTTCATTAACCAGTTTTGCTTGAGTCATGAAACGAATGGACTGGTAAATCTCCTTTGCAAGGGTGTAAAATTGAATTGCAATCCTGTTTGGAATGTTGTCTCCGACTCTAACTAACTTCTTTGCAATATTCGAGAGAACGGACACAACAATTGAATAAGGCTCTTTTGAACCCCATATTGCATTATAAGCCAAAAGAAAAGTTTTAAAGCTTTCTTCAAACAAATCTGCCTCTGCCATGTAATATGCAATGTCGGCTAAAGTCTCAGCTTTCCATGAAGGATGTGGCAGGGACTTAGCAAGATCAAGTGCCTTTTGAAAGAGAATCTCATCAGTTTTCTCCTTTCCCATGACATATGCAGAATATGCCAGTATAGCATGGGCGACTGCTTTGTCTTGGAGGTGATCCAAAGACTCAGCAACCTCAAACATTTGAGAGAAAATGAACTCCTGATGGTCTCTATTGTCAACAGATCGTAAGATATAAGCTAAGACTTCAAGTTTTAAAATGGTATTCTCCATCTTAAGAGCGACTTCTATGGCATCTTTTATTTTTCGGTTCTTAAGGAGTTTTCTGAAATCTCCCATCATATTCACCGCTTAACTCTTCTGTCCCACTCCTCAAGCATTACGTCAAGAGCAAGCAGATTAGTAAGCTTCAGCCTAACTTTCTTGTTCTCGTAATCTATTCCACCTTTAAAATCATTTAACAGCTCAAAGATTTTTTCTGCCTCTCTGATTTCAAGATGTTTACCATAAAATTCCTCTTTACAATATGGACACGTGAAAACAAATCCCTTGAATGTAGAAATGAATTCCTCCTTATCAGCCAACAGCTCACTAAAGTTTTCAAGTGCAAGCATCTGCTCAATTAGCTCTTCCCATTTTAATGCCTCACCACATATTGGACATCTTGCCATCTAAATCCCCCTCAAAAATTTCTCAATCTCTTTCACTAAAAACTTAATGGCTTCATCAAGATTTTTCCTACCATTTGCCCCAGCTGCTCCAGCATGACCTCCCCCTGAGCCTTCAATGATTGGGCCAACTTTTTCCATTATTTTGCCTAAGTGAAGTCCTCTCTTTACTAAATGCTCCTTTGCTCTTGCAGAAATCCTAACACCCTTCTTTTCACTTCCCACTATTGCAACATCAGCCCCCAGTTGGAGAAAGACTTTACACGCTAAAGATTCATAAGCAGAAACCTTGGATGTCACTATTATGTATTTCCTGAATTTTTTAATTTCCATCCTCTGGCATGCTTTTAAAATAGCCATTCTCTTTGCTTGGTCAATGTTCTCATCGCTCACTGGGGCTGTTAGGTTGTAGATTTCTCCCATCTGGATTGGAAATCTCTCAAGAATCTCGCTTACAGTTTTGAATGTCTTTGCATTTGCATATCTAAAATTAGCCGTATCTGTCGCTATTCCCGCAAGTATTGCTTTTGCTGCAATTTCATCATAAAAGTTGAAGTACTTTAAGAGCTCCCACACTATTTCAGCTGTTGATGTTCTTGAAGAATCAACAATTCTTATGTGAGATTTTATTGGATTCTCTTTTTCGATGTGATGATCAATGACAATGACAAACTTGTCTTTTGGAATTTCAACTGGTTCAAGCTGTTCAATTGATGAAGTATCAAATATGACAATCACGTCTTCTTCAACTTGGGGGTCTTTTTCTACTTTTGCAAAAGATAGCAAACGCTTGGCATAAGAAGAGACACTTTGGGCAACACCAATTCGATTATCTAAACCTATACTGTTGAGATATCTAGAAAACGCAATCGCACTACCCAATGAATCTGGATCAGCATTATGATGACATAGGAGCAGAAAAGAGTATCTCTTTTCTTTTGCTTCTTCCAAAAATCGCTTAAGTTTTATTTTGCCCCTCATGATTTTTCACCATTTCCAAAATTGCTTGTTCAACTCTCTCCACAAAACGTTAAGCAGTTTCAAATATCTCCTTTGCTTCATCAAAAGTTGGGACATAATATACATCATAATCAGCTCTTTCTCTTCTCTCCTGAACTGCAATAAGTGCCTTTGCATAAAACCCCCTCTATTAACCCTTTGCTTACAAATTCAAGCCCAAATTTCTGAACTGTACCCCTATGTATTTTTGGATAAATGTTTTTAGTGGATAAAAGTGCTCGAGCCGCATAAAACATTGCATAGTATGCTCTACTTATGGCATCCTCATAGAACCCATTGCCTAATAAAATTTCTGCAGCTTTTAGCTTCTCATGAGCCTTTTGAAGGTAGTCCTCAAACTCACGCAATCCTTATACCCTCCCTGAGAACCTCATGATAAAATGGGGAGTGTATATCCCCCATTATTTCAAATTCCTCCTTGGTTACAACCTTGGCAGAGATATAAACACCATACTTGAGAAGATACTTGAGAACAATCCCACTTACATCTTGCTGGATTTTCCACGAATCACCTCTCACTATAATTAGAACATCAATATCCGAGTTCTCCCTCTCCTCCCCTCTTGCTACAGACCCAAAGAGGACAACCCTCACCAATTTATCCCCCAGAAGCTTTGAAACCTCTTTCCCAAATTCCTCAGCTATTTTTTTGTAATCCTTCATGAGCCATCTCCCTCAACCTTTCCTCAACTTTTTCGTATGCTAATTCCAAGGCCTCTTCAACCAGCTTATCAACATCAACCTTCACAAATATCGGCACCTCAAGGTATATCTCAAGCTCCAAATCGAGAGTTTCATCTTTATTTATTCTCGCTGTAACTTCTATGTCCTTCACTTCACTCCGTGTTAGATGCTCAAATATGTATTCAATTGCAGTTTCTTGAGCCAGCTCCCCTAAAGCAATGAGCTCATCTTCGCTGAGCTCTGGCAGTCCAATGTGAATAACCCTTTTTGCCATATGATTCACCAAACAAAGTTTAAAGAGTAAAATTAAGCAGAAAATCAGCCAGCTGTTGGTCTGAGCATTGATTGTATTTTCTGAGTCAGCTCTTTGATTTTTTCATTAAGCTTCTGCTCTTGTCTGGTAAGGGCGTTCAGCCTAACCTCAAGGGTCTCAATTTTCTCTTTAAGCTCTTCAACAGCTTTATCTTTGCTGGTTTTTACTATTAGGGTTCCAACAGTCTTGTAGATTGGAATGTTCTCCTCAACCTTTTCAACCTCCTCAAGAGCCTTCTTGGCATCATTTAAATCAACTTGAACTTTCTGCTTTTGCTGGATAACAAGCTGTAGCTGCTGTTGATAGCTCTCAAGCTGTCCCAATAAAGCCTGAACTTGTGGTGGAATATTCTGCATTTCGACACCTCCATAATCGTAATTTTCGCTTTATACTCTTTTAGACTATTTAAATAGTTTTTCCACATAGCAAAAAACATAAATGCAAAAGTTTCCAAATTTATTTTAGGATATTTCCCCTTCAGTGTGGTGATAGTTAATGATTGATAAAAGCATAGAAACCAAACAGAGTATGTCCAAGAACCAGAGTAAGGAAAAAGATGAAGATTGTGAGAAAATACTTCAAGCACTGCAACAGGAGATTATTCAGTTGAGATCCGAAATAGAAAATCTGAAGGAAATAACCAACACAATGTCCGAGGAAATTAAGAGGGAAAGAGAAATTTTAGATGTTCAAATAGACAAACTACTTTTTATAATAAGTCTTCTTGAAAAACAACATTCAGACTTCTTAAACCTTATTGGTGAGTTGAATAATAAGATCTCTGCATTGGAACTTAATTTCAAAGTTTGGGACAAGGAGGAGATTAAGAATGAAAAAAATTAACATTGAAGTTGTGGGAGAATACAGAGAATATTCAGATGACATAAAGAAAGTTATAGAAAAAATAAAGAAAGGCAAAAAGCTTTCAAAGGAAGAATTAATCTTGGTTTTATTGCCTGAAGTTTCTGAAAATCAACGAAACTTATCAACCTTATTTAAAAAAACAATATTGGGAATCGAAAACTTGGTAGATGCAATTGAAAAAGATGTAAAACAAGCCGAAAAGCTTAGAGAGAGACTTGAAGCTTTAATAGCCACAACTTTAGAACCGACAAATACTGAAATACTCAAGGCAACCAGAGAACTCATGAACGTCGTGAATACATTGGAAGAGGAAAGGATGCGTCTTATTGAAAAAGAAAAGGCATTGAACGAGGAGTTCAAAAAATTAAAAGAAGAAATAGAAAGGCTAAAAGAAGAAAAAATAAAAAAAGAGGAGGAATTAAATGCTCTAATTTCAGAGATAAAAAAACTAAACAAAGAGAGAGACGAGCTTAAAAATACAGTCGAGAGTTTATTAGTTGAATTAAATGAGCTTCAAGCTAAAAAAGCAGAAATAATTGAAAAAGAACAGCAAATAAAGGCTATGGAACAAAAATTAAAAATCCAAGAGGAGAAAGTAGTAAAGCTTCAAAAGGAATTAGAAGAACAAGATAGAAGATTGAGGCTAAAAGAAAACATGCTTCATGAAAAGGAAGAGTTGCTGAATAGTGAATTAGAAAAAATAGAAGCTGAGAAAAAGAAGATACAAGAAGAATATGAAAAACTCAAAGAGGAAGAGGATAAGATAAACAGAAAAGCGATAGAACTAATGAGTCAAGAACGTTACTTAAATACCCTAATCAGAGAATATCTTCGCAAAAAGGAAGAACTCGAGGAAAGGGAGAAAAAATTAGAGAGAAAAGAACAGGAAATCGAAGAGTTAAAAGAAAAATTGCTGAAAATGAGGAATGAGGTTATTAAAAGGATAAAGGAATTAGAGGAAAAAGGTTATTCCATATGACTTAGACCTCAGTAACATCCATAGCAACTTTAATCCATCTTAAATAGGAATTGAGAGTTCCCCTTAGAGCTGAGTTATCTTGAGCTGTGAAATGCAAAACAATTTTATTCCCTTCCCTCTTAAACTCGATTTCACTCCTCCGATAGGGAACACTTAAATGCTCAAAAAGGACGCTCTCATAAACAATTTTCGCAATCTCTTCACTTGGGAACTCAATTTCTATGGTTCCCTTTATCTTATTCATTCACGCTCTCTCCTTTTGACTTTAATGCCCAACGCCTCCTTGTAATCCCATCTCCTTCCATCTTCCATAATCCAGATTTTTACACTGATTAACGGCCCAACTGGTCTTTCTTTTGTTATATCTAAGCGGTAGAAGTTGATTGCCATTCCTCTTGGATGTCTCTCAATAACACCAAGAACATCCGTGTTGTATTTGTCCGCTATATAGGTTAAGCTCTTGTCTCCTCTTGGGATGAATTTTCCGTTTGTAAGTTCGGCAAAAGCTTGAGCAAAGGCTATGTGGTCGAGACCAACTCTCTTAGCAGTTGTAACAATAAACGGCATCTCCTCACGGATTGGTCTTATGTTCCTAAAACCAATCTCTCTCTGCAATTTAATTCCATGAAGGTAGAGATAGCCAAGATATCCCCAATCGTCAGGAGAAACTTTGATGAAAGTCATTTTAAGTGGATTTCCTTTCCAGACATTTATTATCAAGAGTCTTTCATAACCTCTGTCATAAGCCTCCATAAGCAGATCTTGGATTGTTTTCTTTCCCCTGGTCAGATAGGTAGAATTGGGGAATACTTTTTCTAAATCATGTCCAAAACTCCTCGTTCTTCTTGTAGGTCTGTGTGAGGTTGTTATCAGCATCATCGCTATCACTCATAAGTAATGCAAAGCAATTAAAAGCTTTTTGAAAACGCAAAAAGAGTTCAGATTGCTTTTACTCTTCTTGCGACTTTAGGCCTTGGCTTATAAAGTATCTTGCTTCCGCAGTATGTACAGCGAACTTCCCTTGTAATCGCCAAATCAATCTTAACTTCCTTTCCACATTTTGCACATCTATAAACAACTTCAACCATTTTTCCCACCAAAAAAGATTTATTAGGGCTCAAACCCTTGAAACTATTCTCTTAGCGACTTTTCCAGCTGGTGTTACCGGCAGATAAGCTCCGCCAGCAAAGGTTGCACCACACTTCTGACACTGCCAAATTCCGGTGCTTATTCTCCTTACAGCCTTCCTTCCGCAGACTGGACATGTGTGCTTTTGCTTCATCTTTGCTTCTACAGCAGCTACCCTTCTTCTGATCTTGAGACCATATCTTGGACCAAATCTTCCAGCTGAACCAACCTTTTTAGTTGCCATGAGCATCACCCCTAATGATCTTTAAGCTTAAGCTGATGGGTATAGCAGATTTTTATTTAAAAGGCTTTTCCTAAAACCCAACTAAAGAACAAAAATTTAGTTTATAAATCTTTCTTGCATTCCTTATCTGAAAAGAAAAAGAAGACAGAAAAACTACTCCCTCTTCCCCACAGCTTCAAGAATTTTCTCTCTAATCTCCTGGGCTCTTCTGAATGCGACATCAACTGCATACATGACTTCCTCAAGCTTGAAGCTTCCACCTTCGCTCTTTTGCACTGCTGAGATGTGACCATTCTCATCTGTTGTTATTGTTAATTTTCCATCCATTACCTGCTCTTCTTCAAGATTTGGGTCAACAACTATTGTTCCCCCAATCTTAGCAAAGCTTACTGGAATTGGAATCTTAGTTACGGGCAATGGCTCATACTCATCAAGCATCACAACTTCGCCAGTCTCTTCGTTGTATTCAATTTTTGGCATCTTTGTTGAAAGCAGAGCTGCAATTGCTCCAATTCCTGCGGCATCTATGAGGTTTCCATCGTGGTCAAGGACGTGCACGTCAATGAAGACCACTCTGACGAGCTTTCCTGGAACAATGACAAGTTTTTCCAAGTCAATTGCTTGGCTTTCCCTTATCCCTCTGTCAACAACTCTTGCCAGCTCAATTGCCCTCTCATCTGGAGGACCCGGCTCAAAGGTTGGTGAAGCCAATGGAACGAGCTCAACGTTCGTTGTCATGACACCCTTATCAGGCAGGTCTGGAAAAGGCTCACCTAAATCAAGCTTAATTCCAACAAGAACCTGAGTATCACCAAGTTTAACCCATGCTGAACCCTCAGCTTTTCCAATTACATTTACTTTCACTTCAAGAGGCCTCAAATCCTCCAAACCTCTCCCGTCAATTCTCTTCTTCTCTTTGAGGAGTTCAATGATGTGGTCTTTCATAATTGAAGCCATAACTTCCATTTTACTCACCTACCTCTTGGGCTATTTTGAGGTATTTCTCCTTCAATGCCTCCCTTTGTTTCTGGTAGACTGCCTTTGCTCCCTTTATCGCTAATCTCACGGCTTCAAGGAACTCATCTTTTGTCAAGTAGCCATCCATCTGCAGAAGGGTTATGTCGTTCTTTATTGGCATTATTGCAACCGGAACATCTGCTTCTCCATAGTTGTCCTCTTCCTTGTTCAGATCAAGAACAATCTGCCCCTCGATCTTTCCAGCAGCACATGCTGAGACTAAATCTTTCATAGGAATTCCTGCATCCGCCAGTGCCAAAGAGGCAGCAGTAATTCCAGCAACTCTCGTTCCTGCATCTGCTTGAAGAACCTCAATAAACACATCAATTGCAGTTCTTGGGAATAATTCAAGTATGATTGCCGGTTCTAATGCTCCCCTAATGACCTTGCTTATTTCAACACTTCTCCTGTCTGGTCCGGGCTTTTTTCTTTCTTCAACACTAAAGGGAGCCATGTTGTATCTAACTCTTAATATTGCTCGATCTGGTCTCTGCAAATGTTTTGGATGAATTTCTCTTGGCCCATACACCGCAGCGAGAATTTTATTCTTACCCCATTCTATATAAGCAGAACCATCAGCATTTTTCAAAACACCAACTTCCATTTTAATCGGTCTGAGCTCATACTTTTTTCTGCCATCAATTCTCCTTCCATTCTCATCAATAAGCTTTATATCCTCAGGCTTTCCCATCATTTCCTTCACCCTCTTCTATTTGAGGTATTTCCTCAACAATTCCCTGTTCCTTAAGTTCCCTCAATCTTGTCAAAAGCAGTTCTTTTACCCTATCAGTTAGCCCTTGTGTATGACTTTCTCTGTCAACCTTCAGTATTGCCTCAATTGCCACTCTCTCAAGCTCTTCTTTTCTTCCACTGGCCCACACCCATCCGTTTTGTCCAACAATAATCCTTGTCTGTGTCATTTTTTTGATTAGATTTATCATAGAACCGCCCTTACCAATCAAACGGGGCACTTTAGAGGGGGTTATTTTTACAATCTGTCCACCCTTTAATGGGCCACCGTTAAAAGGCATTCCCTTTGTTGTTAAATCAATCTGATTCACTTCATTGAAGGCTTTCACTTTTGCGTAGATTATGTCCCCAATATCAAATATTTTCCTTAAATCTGTTTTCAACAAATCAATTTTTTCTTCAACAGCATCCTGTATTCTTAATGTTGCTTGGTAAGGCGCTCCAATGTCTACAGTCCAGCTTGAGAATTTTACATCAACAATCTTTCCAATGACATTATCTCCAACTTCTGGGATGTAGGGTCCTTCAAGTGGGATGACCCTTATGAAGTCATTTCTTATGTCCACAAGACCAACAACCGTTGAATAAATTCTGTTTCCTTCCTTGAAAGTCCCTCTGCCGTTCTTGAACGGCCCCTGTGCCAATAGTGTTCCTGGAACCACTAACTCTCTATTTTGTACAAAAATCCTTCTCATAGCCCCTTCCTCTCTATAAGTTTAGTTATAACATTACCCTTTGTAAGGGCATTGAGCTTTTCATAAAATTCTTCCTCAACTCCACCAGGGATTTCAATGAGGAACATCCATGAGCCGTCACTTGCCCATTCTTCTCTTTTAATCGTTCCAAATTTTCTAACTTCTCCATAAGCTTTTCCTACATAATCAGAAGGTATCTTTACAGCTATCACTTTAACCTCAATCTTAAGAGGCAAAAATCTCCGAATAGCCTTTATGACGTCTGGAACTTGAGCTTCGGCATCTTTAAATACATCAACTCTAACTCCTGCCTCCTCCATAGCCCTCAAGATTCTGTCAACAGGATGAGGATAACCAGTCCTTGGATCAACTGCGTGCCTGTGAATTATTGTAGCTATCTGCTTTTTCTTTTCTTCAAGCATCTCCCTCCTCTGCTGGGCTGTGAGCTGAACTTCTCCCTTCTTGAGAATTATCTTCGCAACTTCATATGGGTCACTTGTGCCAAAGATTTTTTCCATCTCATGCTCGCTTGCTTTATCTCCCTTGTGTGCATCTTTAAAAACATAAGGAGTGGCAAGAATTTCCTCTATTGGAACATCTTTGCCCTCTTTGAAATCTCTGGCAAGATAGGGATCTACCAAAATCTCAAATGTTTCCCCATGTGTCTTTAACCTTGCAATCACTGCTTTGTCAACGCTTATTGGCATAACTATCACCTCAGTAGTTGCTGTCTAATTCGGTGTAGTCCTCTTCTTTCTCAGCAACTTCCTCTTCTTCCGCCTCTTTTATTGCCTCCTCAAGGCATTTTGCAACTTTTTCTTTGCTTATCTTCTTGAACTTCTTTTCCTCAACTGTAATCACTGCAACTTCTATGTTCTCCGGTGAAGGTTCTTCCATTGTTTTTGCCAAAGCTAATACTGCCAATTTTATTGCATCCTCAAGTGTCATGTCCTCTCTGTATTTCTCTTCAAAAATTGCCATAGCTGTGTTCCTTCCACTGCCAATTGCCACTGCCTTCCATTCAAAGTATGCTCCACTTGGGTCTGTTTCAAAGAGTTCGGGCTTTTCATTAACGCCCGCCATTAAAAGAGCGGCCCCAAAAGGCCTGACACCACCATATTGTGTGTGCATCTGCTTGAGGTCACAAATCTTCTTCACCAAAACGGTAAGTGGAACTGGTTCACCATATGTTAGGCGATAACTCTGAGCCTCTAAACGAGCTCTATCAACCAAAACCCTGGCATCTGCTATTATACCGCTTGAGGCAGCTGCTATGTGCTCATCAATCTGGAAAATCTTTTCATAACTTTCTGGCTCAATTAACCTGCTTGTTACCCTTTTTTCTACAGCTAAAACTACACCTTCCTTGCATTTTACTCCTACAGCTGTTGCACCTCTCTTAACGGCCTCTCTTGCATATTGTACTTGGAAAAGCCTTCCATCAGGGCTGAAAACAGTTATAGCCCTATCATACCCGGCTTGTGGTGGTACAAATGCCATTTTACATCACCTCATGAATTATCGTAAATTTTGATTAAGTTAAACTTCCGTTCCTTGCTTTATATACTCTCCGATTGATAAGTTATTGAAGTTGATAATTAAGCTTTTCCCTGTTGAAGTTGCTACCATATAACAGCTTTTACATTATCAGCAAAATTTGCTAGGTAATGGCACTCTCACAAAGAATTGAGAAGAAGCTATACTAATCAATATCAAAAACAAGAGTTCTCTTTTCAAGTGGCGCATACGTTACATATAATTTGCTGTCCTTTAATTTCAGCTCTATTTCTGGGGGATAGCAACCTCCACCGGGTTTGCATCCTTTGAGTTCTTTGTAGTACCACTTAAGATCACCATCTGAATCAAATGTCAGCAAATAGCGTTCTTGAAGATGATACACAACGTCGATGTCCCTATAAAATCCCTCAATTCCAACGATTCCCTTTTCTTTGATTATTGCGACATATATCATGTTATTGTGAATTAGAACATCCACATGAGAATACCAGTTTAGATATTCAAGATTTTGAGATTTCCAAAATATATTTCCGTCCCTAATTAGAACAACAGAGTTATTTATGATCTCTGCAGAGTATTCAGATTTTTCATCATCTGTAATTTCACAAGTTTTGAGAACTTCATTTGGCATTCTTCCCTCTTGAATTGGATTGGAGTATTTGTGTTCGTAATATTCCACCATCACATGGGTTAATCCAACAGGCAAGATTAACAAAATTAAAAGAAGGAGGAACAAAATTCTTATTGTTTTAGTCATCTATATTGGCCCCCTATCTCCTCGATTATAGTATTGGTTTCTTTAAGTTTTTGTAATTTCACAAGATCAATATTCTCTACTATTATCCTAAACTTTATGTTTGATACCTTTGAGCCTTCTATCTTTTTCAGCATTTCCTTATATGTCACTTCTAGGAACTCTAGGTGAGATTTTTCCCTTTCGTCCAAATAACCATCTCTCATGAAGTTTACTCTAAGGGAGTCTTGCAATGTCAAAATTTTTGTTATCATTTCCCTGTATGAGTCTTTTAGATTTCTATTGGTTTTAAATCCAACTGTTATTGTGCCAATAGCAGGATTGTTAGTATTTATTAGAACCTCAACGTGAACAACACTATTATCAGGCAGTCCGTTTATAATCTGCTGGACATCTTCTATTGTTGCTTCGTTATTTAAAGATATACTGTATCTGTTTTTGGTGTTCTTATGACCTTTCAAAACAGTATTATAGGTCTTAGTTAGTGTCCAAGGATCTTCAAAGTTTTCATTCCAAGTGTAAACTTGGCTATCACTTCCCATATAAAATTCAATGTTCTTAACTAGTGCCCAATATCGTATTGGAACACCATTAGACGGAGCCCCTGGATAATAAATGCCCTCTTCTCCTTCCAAGTAGCAATTTGTATGATGTACTCCGGAAGGTCCAGATATCCATACATAGGAATAATACCACTTTCCATCTTGGATTTTTTCTGCGTTACCTCCTACTCCTAAGTCATCCTCATCAACGTACCCGTCAGGTAAATTTGTTATGTATTGTCCCCCATAAGAAATTTTATCCCAATTTGGATCCGCTTCCACTCTAAACTCATGTTCGTAGTAAGTTCCTGGGTAATATCCTCCAAACTGAGGATTTACCCATTTAAACGAGGATACTATAACCCCTGTACTATCAATCCAAACATCCCCGGTATCTGGTAAGTACCCACCTTTTGTTTCAATTGCTAATGGAGTTACTGGCACTCCTGTCGTCTCTGAAATAAGTGCAGACGAGCCAAATCCTACTGTTAGTAATCCCACAAAAAGTACTAACAAAAGCTTCCACTTCACTTAGTATCACCTCCAACAAGTTGTTGCATTTATACTTACTTATTTAATCTTTATAAACTTTTTCTTTTACTAGTTGTAATTCGTTACGCTTTTTTTTTTCGTGGTATTTACGTTTCAACTGCAATTTTATATGTCATAGTGATCAAAAGAAGCGAGAGTAATGGAGTGAATAAAGGTATACACAAGTGCACAGAGAATATAAGCCCAACTCTTACCATCCGAACTCTTTCAGAAACTTCATCCTTAAACGCTTTATCGTCCCGGAAACTCCAAGCGTCCTTATTATAACCTTTGAGCCGTTAATCTCGGTTAGCATAGCCAAAGCAAAACGAACCTCTTCTACATGCCTTCTGTCACATCTAAGGATTCCAGTTTGAGTTTTTTCGTTAAACTTGATGAACCAAGGTTTTGCCCTTGCAGTTCCTAATTCTCCAAGAACCCTTAGGGAAGCCTCCCAAATTGCTTTTTTTATTTCATCTTTTTTGAATTCCCTTTCTCCAATTACCTGAAAAGCAATGTAGCGGTGCTTATCTCTAAGCGTTGGAGGTAAAGTTTTTGGTCTCTCTTTCATGTTTAAAAAGTTGAAAAAAACCGTTATTAAAGCTTTATCCTTTGGCACAGTGATACTGTCAGGATAACTGTGGCATCACCTCCTGGAGCCATTCAGAAATGTCACT